>DAIPXU010000001.1:0-38260 GCA_036783055.1 Burkholderiaceae bacterium
CTCATCGGGCGCCATTCCGGGTTGGGACGAACGCAATAACTTTGCATGGTCTCTGCTTCAGAGCCTTGCCAAACACTACGGCTTCGGCCTGGATCAGCCCTTTGAGACACTGAGCCCCGATGTGCAGGCTGCCCTGCTCTTCGGTTCCGGCGAGACCTCGATCGCATTGGACTATCCGCTCGACCGAGGCCGGCAGGTGGTCAAGCAGCAGCCGTTCGAGGGAATACTTGCCAACCTTAAACGTCGATGGGAAGAGACCGACTCTCCAGCGGTGCGCGAGGAATTGGGCAAATACAGGCGCTTGAGCCCCTGCCAAGCCTGCAATGGGAGTCGGTTGCGTCCCGAGGCAAGGGCCGTTCGACTCGGGCAAGGCGAGCGATCGATTGGTCTCCCAGAATTGGTCGCCCTGCCACTTGGAAAAGTGGCATCTCATTTGGATGCATTGGCACTCAGCGGTCAGCGGGCATCGATTGCACAGCGAATTCTCGAGGAGATTCGCAGCCGCCTCCTTTTCTTGAACAACGTGGGCCTCTCTTACCTCAGCCTGAACCGCCCTGCGGTGACGCTATCGGGTGGTGAGTCCCAGAGAATACGGCTCGCGAGTCAGATTGGAGCGCAACTCTCGGGCGTGATGTACGTCCTTGATGAGCCTTCGATTGGACTGCATCAACGCGACAACGATCGTCTGCTCGAGACATTGAGGAGGCTTCGAGATCTCGGCAATACCGTCATCGTGGTCGAACACGACGAGGATGCGATTCGAACCGCAGACCACATCATTGACATGGGACCCGGTGCGGGCAGCCTGGGGGGCGAGGTGGTGGCCCATGGCCCACTGGAGGTCATTCTTCAGAGCGATGGCCTCACCGGTCAGTACCTCTCTGGTCGATGTCGCATCGAACCCCCCAAGCACCGCCATACATGCGACGGTCGTTGGCTTCGCATTCAAGGCGCGTCAGGAAACAACCTGCGGGCCGTTGATGTTGATTTTCCAGTGGGCCTGTTCTCCTGCGTGACAGGGGTCTCGGGAAGCGGCAAATCGACACTGGTCAACGAGACCTTGGCTCGAATCGTCGCAAAACATCTCTACGGGAGTCGAGAGGAGCCCACGCCGTATGTGGCCATCGAAGGGCTCGAGCACATCGACCGCCTGATCTGCGTGGATCAGAGCCCGATTGGCCGAACTCCACGCAGCAATCCGGCCACATACACCGGCCTCTTTACGCCCATTCGTGATCTCTTTGCCGGATCTCCCATGGCCCGGGAGCGCGGATACGATGCCGGCCGCTTCTCATTCAATGTAAAAGGTGGTCGATGCGAGGGATGCCAAGGCGATGGCCTAGTAAAGGTGGAGATGCACTTTCTCCCTGATCTCTATGTGCCTTGCGACCAGTGCAAAGGGTTGCGCTACAACCGAGAGACCCTCGATGTGCGTTACCGAGGAAAGACAATTGCCGAGGTGCTCGACCTCACGATTGATGACGCCTCGGCGTTCTTTGCTGCAATCCCCACCGTGGCGAGGAAACTCGAGACGCTCAGGGAGGTGGGTCTTGGTTATCTTCGACTCGGCCAGAGCGCTACAACTCTATCCGGCGGTGAGGCGCAAAGGGTCAAGCTCGCTTGCGAGTTGAGCAAACGCGACACCGGGAGAACACTCTACATTCTCGATGAGCCCACCACCGGACTTCATTTTCACGACACCGCAATGCTGCTCAAACTCCTGCGCCACCTGCGAGACGCAGGCAACACCATCGTCGTCATCGAGCACAACCTCGATGTGATTCAGGCCGCCGACTGGATCATTGATATGGGCCCCGACGGTGGGGAGGGCGGTGGAGAACTTGTCGCCAGTGGTACGCCGGAATCTGTCGCAGCAAACCCCAAGAGTGTCACTGGTCGTTATCTCCTGCCAATGCTCGAGAAGTCCTAGGGCAGAACTGTCAGCCGGGCAATGACTTGCCAATCACCACCTGGCTGGACACGGACCGCGAGCATCTCCCCCATGCCCACGCCCTGACCGCTCAATGCACCGATGGTCACCTGGTGGGTGACCCATATCTCCAAACCGCGGTCCTTCATCTCTCCAGCACGCCTCAAACCCAGGATCTGACGTTGTCGATTCCCATGGCCCTGAAAGAAGGAGTTGAGGTCGGGGAAAGGCTCGACCCTTGATCGCCCGAAGGCCTCCGCGGCGGTGTCTAAACAGCGACACCACTGGCTCGAGCGAACCCGCGAGAAAACGACGCCGTGCCGTGCAAACCAAGCACCCATCGCACGGGCCTGTTGCTGCCCCTCGAGGGAGAGGTTGCGTTGTGTCGCGCAGTCCTCGAGACGAAACCCGGGAGGGTCTCCAATCCCCGGGACAGTCTGGGCGTGCCGAACAAGGACCAGGGTGCTCGGTTGGGCCAGGGCATCGAGAAACGCTTGCTCGGCTTTGCCAACATTGGATGCAAGCGACGTGGCGGGTGCGGCCAAGGCCGTGACAGGCGCAAGGCCATTGAGGACCGAGAGACAAACAAGCAGTGAGATCGGTCCCAAGACCCTTCGAAAGGGCTCGATACTAATTTGGTAGCCTTTGAGAATCAGCAAAGAGAAAGTCTCCATTCGATGAGCCAAATTACCGCAAATCTTCACCGAGCCACCGGCGCCATCACCACACTGAGCAATGGGCGGCACACGTGGACCGCCGATGTGCCGAAAACCCACGGATCAATGGATGCAGCCCCCGATCCTCACGATCTTCTGGACTCTGCTCTGGCAGCCTGCACTGTGTTGACCTTGGAACTCTATGCCCGACGCAAGGGGGACTGGGTCAATTCTCGTTTCAGTTGTACGGTTGAGCGTGTTTCGGAGAAACGGGGAGAGGACGGTCAGGTGCACTATCGTCTCCGAAGAGAGGTCAGCGCCGATGGCCCCCTCACCGATGATCAGAAAAACAAGCTCGTCGAGATCGCGAACAAATGTCCCATCCATCGACTGATGGCTGGGAAAATCGAGGTCGATACAGCGATCAGCGAGGCAGATTAGACGAGCCCATCAGAAAGGCGTCGATTGAATCGGCGGACTGCCGCGACTCACGTATCGCCCAGGCCCCCAGGGACTGGCACCTTCGCAAATCTCCCGCAGCAGACACCCTGGGCACATTGGTGAAGTAGGAGCGCTCCCCCTCGGTGCCTGATTTGGCATTCCCACGGTTATCGAGATCGACACCAAAAGCCTGAACAACGGAACCGACCGGCGAGACAAATCCCATTGCCAGAAGCACGAGATCCGCTGGTAGGGTGCGCTCGGTGCCCGGAACCTCTTGCATCTTGCCATCTTTCCACTGCACGTTGCATGCCTTCAAGCCCGTGAGACGGCCTGATTCACCCACGAACTCCTTGGTTGCAATTGCAAACTCTCGATCACAACCCTCTTGGTGGCTCGAGGAAGTGCGCAACTTGTACGGCCAATAGGGCCAAGTCAAGGACCGGTCCTCTTGCTCCGGTGGCATGGGCATGAGTTCAAACTGAGTGACACTCTTGGCACCATGGCGGTTGCTCGTCCCCACGCAGTCCGATCCCGTATCGCCACCGCCGATCACGATAACGTGCTTGCCATCGGCCCGAATCTGATTGGGGAAGGAATCACCCGCATTGACTTTGTTCTGCATAGGCAAGAACTCCATCGCAAAATGCACGCCCTTGAGTTCCCGCCCAGGCACAGGCAGATCACGAGGCTGCTCGGCCCCCCCCGTCAACAAAACCGCATCGAACTCGGCGAGAAGGTCTTTGGGCGAAATGGAACTGCTTGCCCAGTTCGTTACCTTCGTATCTTTGGGAAGATCGGCAACTAGCACGGAGGTCTTGAAGACAACGCCCTCGGCCTGCATCTGCTCAACGCGACGATCAATGTGGCTTTTCTCCATCTTGAAATCGGGAATTCCATAACGCAGGAGCCCGCCGACTCGGTCGTTCTTTTCAAAAACGGTCACGGCATGCCCCGCTCGGGCCAGTTGTTGTGCGGCGGCCAATCCGGCAGGGCCCGAGCCCACCACCGCGACATGCTTGCCGGTCTTCTTGGCCGCCAGTATCGGCTTGACCCATCCTTCTTTCCATCCTCGGTCGATGATGGCGTGCTCGATGGACTTGATGCCAACCGCATCGCTGTTGATATTGAGGGTGCAAGCCGCTTCGCATGGCGCGGGGCAGACCCGTCCCGTGAACTCGGGAAAGTTATTGGTCGAGTGCAAGACATCGAGCGCTGCACGCCACTGGCTCTGAAAAACCAAATCATTGAAGTCTGGAATGATGTTGTTGACTGGGCAGCCGTTGTTACAAAAGGGGATGCCGCAATCCATGCAGCGCGCTGCCTGCTGGTGGGCCTGGTCCTCGGAGAGGCCAATGACAAACTCTTTGTAATGTTTGACCCGACTGCTGGGTTCCTGGTAGCCCTCCTCAACCCGAGCGAGTTCCATGAATCCTGTGACTTTTCCCATCATTCAATCCTTCTTTATGTAAGTGCAAGCGCCCTATCTTTCGATCGACATCCCACCTAAGCAGTCGCTGTCTCTTTGGCGACCTTTGGCTGGTTGCGTGCGTGAATCTCCGCCAGGGCGCGCCGATACTCGGCAGGGAAGACCTTGACAAACTTTGCGCGGGATTGGGCCCAATGATCGAGTACCTCTCTGGCCCTTGCGCTTCCTGTCCATCGAAGGTGGTCCTCGATTAAACGGCGAAGTTGCTGCTCATCGGTCGTCGCGCGATGCCAGATGGCTGTATCCATGGTCTTTCGCTGCTCGGCATCGCTCAGCACGGGCTCCAGCGTCACCATCGCCATATTGCAACGACTTGCGAAATCACCCAAGGGGTCATAGACGTAGGCAATACCGCCCGACATGCCTGCGGCAAAGTTTCTTCCCGTCTGACCAAGCACCACCACCGTTCCCCCGGTCATGTACTCACAGCCGTGGTCTCCTGTTCCCTCGACCACCGCCGTGGCGCCCGAGAGCCGCACGGCAAAGCGCTCTCCGGCCACGCCGCGAAAGAAGGCTTCGCCCGAGGTCGCGCCATAGAGCACTGTGTTGCCCACGACTATGTTTTCGTGGGCATCCCCGCGAAACTCAATGGAGGGTCGAACCACAATCCGTCCGCCGGAGAGTCCTTTACCGGTGTAGTCATTGGCGTCGCCAATCAGGTAGAGCGTGATTCCCTTGGCCAAGAATGCACCAAATGACTGACCACCAACGCCCTCCAATTGGATGTGGAGGGTGTCGTCCGGCAGGCCGTCGGGGTGGCGTCGGATTAACTCGCCCGAGAGCATCGCCCCCACCGTGCGATTGACATTGCGAGCGACCTCGATGAAGTGGACCTTCTCACCCTTCTCGAGTGCGGGCTTGGACTTCTGAATCAGAACCTGATCGAGGGCCTTGTCGAGTCCGTGGTCTTGTCTCTCGGTGTGGCGCAGCGCATCTGGACTCGCCACCGAGGGCTTCATGAACAGTCGGGTGAAATCGAGACCGCGGGCCTTCCAATGTGCAATGCCCTGACGCATATCGAGCAAATCGACCCGGCCGACCAAATCATCGAACCGAGCGATTCCAAGCTGCGCCATGATCTGACGGACTTCCTCGGCGACGAAGAAGAAATAATTCACCACATGCTCGGGCCTGCCCTGAAAGCGCTTCCTAAGTATGGGGTCTTGTGTGGCCACGCCCACTGGACAGGTGTTGAGGTGGCACTTGCGCATCATGATGCACCCCTCAACCACCAAGGGGGCCGTGGCAAAGCCCATCTCATCGGCCCCCAGCAAAGCGGCAATGACGACGTCTCGTCCCGTCTTCATTTGACCATCGGCCTGCACGCGAATGCGGCTGCGCAGGCCATTCATTACCAAGGTCTGCTGGGTCTCTGCCAGGCCGATCTCCCATGGCGAACCGGCATGCTTGATCGAAGAGAGCGGCGAGGCCCCCGTGCCACCATCGTGGCCTGCAATGACCACGTGGTCTGCCTTGGCCTTCGAGACCCCCGCTGCGACTGTTCCGACACCCACCTCCGAGACCAGCTTGACCGAGATGTCGGCCTGTGGCGCCACGTTTTTCAGGTCGTGAATGAGTTGGGCGAGGTCTTCAATTGAATAGATGTCGTGATGGGGTGGCGGGGAGATGAGGCCGACGCCAGGAACCGAATGCCGAAGTGTTCCGATGTAATCGGACACCTTGCCCCCTGGCAACTGACCGCCCTCGCCGGGTTTCGCACCCTGTGCCATCTTGATCTGAACCTGGTCGGCAGAGACGAGGTATTCAGTGGTCACACCGAAGCGGCCCGAGGCCACCTGCTTGATCTTCGAGCGAAGGCTGTCTCCGTCTTCAAGGCTGTAATCGGACTCAATCTGCGCTGCGCCGATCATGTCAGAGAGCTTGGTGCCGGCGGCGATTCGTATGCCCTTGAGCTCATCGCGATACCGGCGCTTGTCCTCACCCCCCTCCCCGGTGTTGGATTTGCCGCCAATTCGGTTCATGGCGACCGCGAGAGTCGCATGGGCCTCGGTCGATATCGAGCCCAAGGACATGGCCCCCGTGGCGAAACGTTTAACAATCTCCGCCGCAGATTCAACTTCCTCGATGGGGATGGCGCTCGCAGGGTCCACGCGAAATTCAAAGAGCCCCCGCAACGTCATATGTCGGCGACTCTGATCGTTGATGATTTGCGCGTACTCCTTGTAGGAGTTGAACTGATTGGCCCGAGTGGCATGTTGAAGTTTCGCAATGGCATCGGGGGTCCACATGTGTTGTTCGCCACGAGTGCGCCAGGCGTACTCGCCACCGGCATCGAGCATCTCGGCCAAGACAGGGTCCTGCCCAAATGCCTGACGATGGGTCCGAATGGCCTCCTCCGCCATCTCGAATATTCCGATGCCTCCGACTGCACTGGGGGTTCCGGTGAAGTAGCGGTCGATCGTGGCGGAGTTGATGCCGATGGCCTCAAATATCTGGGCGCCACAATAAGACATGTAGGTGGAGATGCCCATCTTGGACATGATCTTGGCCAGTCCTTTGCCAATGGCCTTCACATAATTCGCGATCGCTTTCTCCGCGCTGAGCGCCCCCGGCAGAGATTTGTGCAGAGAGACGATCGTCTCCATCGCGAGGTAGGGGTGGACTGCCTCAGCGCCATAGCCAGCGAGAACGGCAAAATGGTGGACCTCCCGGGCTGCACCCGTCTCCACTACGAGGCCTGCAGAGGTTCTCTTGCCGGCCTGAACAAGATGCTGATGGACTGCCGAGAGCGCCAATAGAGATGGAATGGCCACCCGCTCGATCGAAACTCCTTTGTCACTCAAGATCAAAATGTTGGCGCCCGCGTCAATGGCATCGGCCGCCTCTGCGCAGAGGGTTGAGAGCCTTGCCTCAACACCCTCTTTGCCCCAGTCCACGGGGTAGGTGATGTCGATCACCGTGCTGCGAAACTTTCCTCTGGTGTGCTTCTCGACATCCCTCAAGCGCTGCATTCCTGCAAAGTCGAGGACCGGCTGTTCCACCTCCAGGCGCAGCGGCGGATTGACCTGGTTGATGTCCAGAAGATTTGGCTTGGGCCCAATGAACGAATTCAGTGACATCACAATGGCTTCACGAATCGGATCGATGGGCGGGTTGGTGACTTGGGCGAAGAGTTGCTTGAAGTAACTGAACAGTGGCTTGTTGCGATCGGAGAGAACCGCCAAGGGCGAGTCGTTGCCCATGGACCCCACAGCCTCCTCGCCCGCCTGTGCCATGGGGGCCAGCAGAAACTTGAGGTCTTCCTGGGTGTAACCAAACGCCTGCTGGCGATCCAGCAGTGCCAGGGCATTGGGGCTTGGCCGATTGTCGGCCATTGGATCAAGCCCATTGAGCTCAACGCGCACATTGTCAATCCATTGCTTATACGGTCGAGTCTTGGAGAGCGAGGCTTTGAGTTCCTCGTCGTGAATCATTCGACCCTGCTCAAGATCGATGAGAAACATCTTCCCTGGCTGGAGACGCCACTTCCGAACAATCTTGCGCTCGGGAATGGGCAGCACACCCGACTCGGATGCCATCACCACAAGATCGTCATCGGTGATGCAGTAACGCGAGGGGCGCAGACCATTTCGATCGAGGGTGGCCCCAATCTGGCGGCCATCAGTGAAGACAATTGATGCCGGGCCATCCCAAGGCTCCATCATGGCTGCGTGGTACTCATAGAAGGCGCGACGGCCCTCATCCATGGTTGTGTGCTGCTCCCAAGGTTCGGGGATCATCATCATCACGGCGTGTGCCAGTGGGTAACCGGCCGCGACGAGGAGCTCTAAGCAGTTGTCGAATGTGGCGGTGTCGGACTGGCCAGGAAAGCTAATTGGGTAAAGCTTCTGCAGATCAGCGCCGAGCACGGGTGAGTTCATTACGCCCTCGCGTGCACGCATCCAGTTGTAATTTCCCTTGACCGTATTGATCTCGCCGTTGTGGGCCACCATCCGGTAGGGGTGCGCCAGGGGCCACTCGGGGAAGGTGTTGGTTGAGAAGCGTTGATGCACCAGGGCAAGTGCCGAGACGCAACGTGGGTCTGCCAAGTCCTTGTAGTAGATGCCCACCTGATCGGCCAACAACAGCCCCTTGTAGACCAGGGTTCGACTCGACATGGATGGGACGTAATACTCCTTGCCGTGCTGCAGACGCAGAGACTGAATCGCGCTTGAGGCGGTTTTGCGTATGACGTAGAGCTTGCGCTCGAGCGCATCCTGCACAACCACATCGGCACCGCGGCCAATGAAGAGTTGCCGAATCAATGGCTCTTTGGCGCGAACTCGAGGCGACATCGGCATCGAAGAATCGGTCGGGACATCGCGCCAGCCGAGAACGACCTGGCCCTCCGCGACCACGGCCCGCTCCAGCGCCCTTTCACAGGCGATACGAGAGGCATGCTCCTTCGGAAGAAAGACCATTCCCACGCCATATTCACCGGGGGGAGGAAGCGAGACACCCTGCCGAGCCATGTCTTGCCGCAGGTAATCGTCGGGAATTTGAATCAGAATCCCTGCCCCATCGCCCATCAGGGCGTCAGCCCCGACGGCCCCCCGGTGGTCGAGGTTCTTCAATATCTGGAGCCCCTGCATGACAATTTCATGAGACTTATGTCCACGAATGTGGGCAACGAATCCAACACCGCAGGCGTCGTGTTCGTATGAGGGGTCGTAGAGGCCTTGGGGGTGGAGGTGGGTCATTTCTTCATCCGACGCAAAAGTGAGCTTTGGATTATCCAAAGTCGTGCACCCTTAGGCAAAGAAATATCCCTCTAATCTCCCGTTATATATTGATTTAAATTAGGGTCAGATCCTAATTTAAATCATTCGGTCCTCGCCTCCTCTTTATTTAGGGACATACCGTTCGCTCCTCTGGGTCGTCCTCTGGGTCTGCCAATCCAGCTCAAGCGCTCCCCGGGTGGCAGGCGGGCCCAGTCCCTCTCCGTCAACAACGGGCAACCACTCGCAAGCCCCCTCTCCATCTCCTTTGCCAGCGACGCATCCATTGGCTCCTGAAGAATGCGAGCAAACTCGGCCTCCCGTTCAAACGGTGTGTTTCCGAGCGACCAGTACCCAGCCAGTGTCTGAATCGGCGCCATGGGTGGGGCTGGCCGCTGGCCCGCCAGAACCCCTGCCGAGGACCACGGCCAATCAAGGGGGTCTGCGCAGCGCCCCGCTCGCACCGGCTGCCATGCAAGCCATCGCATGGCCGACAGGCCATGCACGTCGGCAGATATCCAATAGCTACGGTAACGCCCCTCCCATGGGGTGCCCGAACGCCGCCAACGGCGATTGAACATAGGCACATACCGACGTCCGACCTGCTGAATGGTCTCGGCCATTGCTCGCGCGCGTTGAGGCGTTACGAGCCAATGGGCCTCTCGCCCCACCACAGACCAAGCATGGATCCAGAGGCCATTGCCCATGGCCGACTCAAGAAAGACATTGAGATAGGCCTCTCTATCCTGAGCGTCAATGCAGAAGGGCTCATCGGCATGGCCCCGCTGGGCCAGATGATAGGTGCGCCCCGAGACGATCTGGCGAGGTCGCCTTGCCATCTTGAACCAGTCCTATGCCGTCATGGCCTGCAGGCTCGCACTCACCGCGGCGTCATCCACTGGCCTGAACTCAGCCTGCCCAATTCCTTTGAGCAGGATGTAGCGAATGCGCCCCGCGGCGGCCTTCTTGTCGTGCCGCATCCAGTCAAGGTAGGTCTGGGCCGACCACTTCGGTGGCTGCGTGGGCAGACCCGCTCGCCTCACCAAATCAAGAACCCGCGAGGCCTCGTCTGCTCGCACTTGACCCAGATCCTGCGAGAGTCGAGTGGCCATCACCATCCCACAACCAACAGCCTCCCCATGAAGCCAAGTTCCAAATCCGAGCCCGGCCTCGATCGCGTGCCCAAAGGTATGACCGAAGTTAAGCAACGCCCGACGACCCGAGGATTCTCGCTCGTCCTCAGCGACCACCATTGCCTTGAGTTGGCAAGACTTCTCAATGGCATAGGCAAGGCTTTTTGAATCTCTGGCCACCAGGGCATCCATTGCGTCCTCGAGCCAGTCGAAGAACCCTCGATCCAAACTTGCACCGTACTTAATGATCTCGGCCAGACCCGCGCTGAACTCTCGCTCTGGAAGAGTCGACAAGACCGACATATCAATCACCACCGCCTTGGGTTGGTAAAAGGCCCCAATCATGTTTTTCCCCAGGGGGTGATTCACGCCCGTCTTGCCACCAACAGAAGAGTCGACCTGGGCCAACAGGGTGGTTGGGGCCTGAACAAAAGCGACTCCCCGCTGATAACAGGAGGCAGCAAAGCCAGCCATATCGCCCACCACCCCTCCCCCCAGCGCAACAACCGTACTCGAGCGATCCACCTGTGCCTGCATCATGGCATCCAAAATCGTGCCGAGGTGGGCCATGTCCTTGAACTCCTCGCCATCGGGCAAGACCACCTCTATGACTTCTCTCGATGAGGCCTTGAGGGCACCAACCAACGTGGCCAGGTAGAGATTGGCAACTGTGGCGTTGGTAACGACCACCACCTGCCGAGAATCAATGCAGGCAGTCCAAACAGCGGGCAGACCAAGCAGTTCCTCCCCAATCCATATCGGGTAGGCACGGCCATCGCCCAGCGCAACCTCGACGGTGGAATGAATGCCGAGCGCCGGCTGAGTCGAGTCCGTTGGGTCGATAGATGGAGTTGGCTTCATGGACCGTATTTTGCCCAATCAGTCAGTGGAGTTGGAGCAATCAGTGGTGTGAGCGGCGATCAACCCCGCTCGGATGAGTTGCTCCTCCACGGCACTGACCACCTGTCCGAGCGAGCCTCTGGTGCTCGAGACAACGCAATCGGCCATCGCTCGATAGACCGGGTCTCTGAGCGAATAGAGTTCGTCGACCTTTGCACGTGGGTCAGCTGATTGCATCAGCAGTGGCCTGGATTGGTCCGAGCGCAAACGGGTCCAGAGCAGCTTCGGTTCGGCCTCGAGGTAGATCACAAAGCCTCTCGATAGGTGCAGGCGATTGGCTGGATCCATGGGTGCGCCGCCACCAGTGGTTACGACCCTGCCTGAGGCCGACATCACCTCGGCAATGACCCTGGACTCCCGCCTGCGAAACCCCTCTTCCCCCTCTACCTCAAAAATAACCGGGATGGTGGTGCCCGAGCGGGCCTCAATCTCATGGTCGGTGTCGACCAAAGGGCGTCCCAAGCGGGCGGCGAGCCGCTTGCCAATCGTCGTCTTGCCCGCGCCCATCAGGCCAATGAAGACAATATTTTTCATTGCTTGCGAAGACATGAACCGAGTCTATCAGGCGATACACTTGGGTTTCATGCGCTTGCTGATCAAAATACTTCTCACAGCCTGCTTTGGGCTGGTGTCGCTCATCGCCCTTGCAACACTGGTTATCTCATTGGCCAGTCCGCGGCTTCCTGAGGTGCTCGCGCTCTCCGATTACCGGCCCAAGCTCCCCCTTCGCGTGATGACTGCCGACGGGGTGTTGATCGGAGAGTTTGGTGAGGAGCGACGCAGCGTCGTCCGCTACAACGAGGTCCCCAAATCCCTGATTAATGCCATCTTGGCAGCGGAAGACGACCGCTTCTTTGAGCACAGCGGCATCGACATGATGGGCATACTTCGATCGGCCGGCGCAAACCTCGCCTCGGTCCGCAAGGCCCAAGGGGGCAGCACCATCACCATGCAGGTGGCACGAAACTTCTACCTGTCGTCGGATAAGACGTTTCTGAGAAAGATTTTCGAAGTGCTGCTTGCATTGGACATTGAGCGCAAGCTCACCAAGCAACAGATTCTAGAGCTCTATATCAATCAGATTTACTTGGGCCGCCGTGCCTATGGCTTTGCCTCTGCCGCTCAGATTTACTTCGGCAAGCCCATCCATAAGCTCACCATTGCGGAGTCCGCAATGCTCGCTGGGCTGCCCAAAGCGCCATCCGCCTTCAACCCAGTGGTCAACCCTCGACGTGCCAAAGCCCGCCAGGAGTACATTCTCGGCCGAATGGTCAAGCTCGAAATGATCAGTAATGGCCAGTTCGTCACTGCACTCAAGGAGCAACTCCGAGTGGTTGGGCGAAGCGACGACTATGCGATCAACGCCGCCTACCTTGCGGAGATGGTCCGGCAACAGCTCTACAGTCAGTTTCAAGAGGACGCCTATAACCGGGGTCTCACTGTGTTCACCACCATTCGTGCCGATGAACAACGGGCAGCCCACCTCGCGCTGCGTACAGCGCTGATTGACTTCGACCGCCGTCAAGGCTGGCGAGGGCCTGAAGCGCGGGTTGATCTTCCCAGCGGTGGCTCGGCCGAGGAGTTAGAAGATGCTGTGGAGGATGCTTTGGCCGACCGACCGGACAGCGATGGACTTTTTGCGGCGGTCGTCATTAGCACCCTTAATAACGAGGTCCGCGTGATGCGACCGCGGGGGCGGGAGTTCACGGTCTCCGGTGACGGTCTCAAGTTCGCGGCCAAGGGGCTCGACTCCAAGTCGCCCGACGGACTTCAGATTCGTAGAGGCTCCGTGGTGAGGCTCTCCCTGATGAGCAGTGGTGAATGGGAGATCACCCAGACACCATTGGTCGAGGGAGCCTTCGTGGCCCTGCACAACGAGACGGGTGCGGTTCGGGCCCTTGTTGGTGGCTTCGACTTCCGACGCAGTAAATTCAATCATGTGACCCAGGCCTATAGGCAGCCTGGTTCCACAATCAAGCCATTCATTTACGCTGCTGCCCTTGAGCGGGGTTATTCGGGCAGTTCAATGATCAACGACGCCCCGGTGAGTTTTGACGCCGCAATCACAGGAGGGGTGGAATGGAAGCCTCGCAACTATGACGAGGTCTACGACGGCCCAATTAGCCTTCGGCAGGCGCTGGCGCGCTCCAAGAACATGGTCTCCATCCGATTGCTCAGTGCAATTGGCCCCCGTTACGGCCAGAGCTACCTGAGTCGATTTGGATTCGAGTCCGCGAGGAACCCCCCTTACCTGACCCTTGCCCTTGGGGCCGGGGCGGTGACTCCCATGCAGATGGCCGCTGGCTATGCGGCGATTGCCAACGGAGGGTTCCGCGTCACTCCCTACTTTATCGATCGGGTTCTTGATGAGCATGGCGGGCTGATCAGCCAGACCGAGCCCGCCCGGGCCCGGGGCGATGCGCCCCGAATCATCGATGAGCGCTACGCGTTTCTCATCCACAACCTCCTCCAGGAAGTCATTCGCTCAGGCACAGGCAGAAAGGCTTTGTCGCTCGGCCGTCCCGACCTCGCAGGAAAAACAGGCACCACCAATGATGCGCAGGATGCATGGTTTGCTGGATACCAGTCTCAGTTGTCTGCGGTCTCCTGGATTGGTTACGACCAGCCAAGATCACTTGGCGAGAGAGAGACCGGGGGCGGTCTCGCACTTCCTGTCTGGATCTCGTTTATGTCAGAGGCCTTGAAGAAGGTTCCGGTCACACCACGGCAGGTACCGCCGGGAATCGTGCGTCTTGGCAACGAGTTCTACACCTCGGCGAACCTGCCGGGCGTGGGGGTCGATACGCTCGACATTCCCCCGGGGCTCAGCGAGGCCGCTGCAGCGATGCCCCCGGGCACCGCCTCAACGCCCTAAGGCGCGATCTCGCCTAGAAATCCCCCAAAGCCCTCGCGTGGCTCTCGTAGACGGCCTCAAAAGAGCCTTGCCCACGGGTGTCGAGCCATTGGTCATCGCGCCAGACAAAATGGTAGGCCCCATGAATGGAGGCGAGCCAGAGTTGTTGGGTAGGCGCCTGTGCATTGACGATGATTTTCTGTCCATCTTCGAATTCGGTCTCAAGAACTGGGCCTTTTCGATGGCACTCAAGAACCCGATCAAAATCAGCGTTCCATCCATCCACACGATTCTCAATCCAGGCAAACGCGGCCTCTATTTTCTCGAGATAGTCGGTTTCGGTCATACTCTTTTCCATGCAGATAAATCGTTGCAAGCCTACAGGCTCCAAGCGCCACCTGCGCGTTAGAAGCTGGAAGACCTTCGCTGTTGTATGCCTGATCGGTGTTGCGGGCCCAATGCCCTTGCTCGGCTGCGGTCAGAAGGGCCCATTGGTATTGCCCAGCCCGCAATTCCCAGACCCCGGCCCCGGGCAGCCCGCGCCAAAGCCCCTGCCTTAGCCCCAGATTCTCCAAGTCGCCCGATATGCCCACCGAGAATCTGAGCGTCTTGCCGCGGCCCTTCGCTCGCACAGGGGGAGAGCTTTGCTGCGAAGGCATCCCACTATCCGAACTGTGCAGAGAGCACGGTACACCCCTCTACGTTTACTCCTCGCGCGCCATCATTGACTCTTTTCAGGCCCTACAAACAAGCGCTCCCTTCCCGCTTCAGCGCAGAGTCTGTTTTGCAGTCAAGGCCAACCCCAATCTGGGGATCCTCAGTCTCCTTGTCAGACTTGGGGCAGGCTTCGACATTGTCTCGACTGGAGAGCTAGAACGCGTCATCCGTGCGGGGGGTCGCGCCAAGGACTGTGTCTTCTCTGGCGTGGGCAAGTCCGAAAGAGAGCTTCGCCAGGCGGTTCAATCGGGCGTAGGCTGCATCAACGTTGAGAGCCAGTCAGAGCTGTTGCAACTCTCTCAAGTGGCATCCACACTTGGGCGGGTTGCGCCAATATCCATACGAGTCAACCCCGATATTGACGCCAAGACGCACCCCTATATTTCTACAGGCCTGAAGGAAAACAAGTTTGGCATGGGCATCGACGATGCCCATGCCGCCTATCGGCAGGCAAGGCGCCTGCCCGGACTTCGAATCGTAGGCGTTGATTGTCACATCGGCTCACAGATCACTCAGCTTGAGCCATTTCTTCAAGCCACGCAACGTGTATTGGCCTTCGTCGATGAGTTGGAACGCGATGGTGTTGAACTCGAGCACATCGATCTGGGTGGGGGGCTGGGGATTCGCTACCGTGATGAGACACCACCAAGCGCAGCGGAATTCATGTCAACAATCGGGGGCTGTGTCCAAGAGTGGTTAAAAAACCGGGTCAACAAGAGTCGTCCATTGTTGATGTTTGAGTTTGGTCGGGCAATTGTCGGTGCAGCGGGGCTCTTGCTCACGCGCATCGAGGTTCTCAAGCCAGGAACAGCCAAGAACTTTGCGGTAGTCGATGCCGCCATGAATGACCTCATGCGTCCGAGTCTTTATGAAGCGTGGCATGAGGTCATTAGTCTCAGAGAAAAAAATGTGTTGCCTGGGGCCGGCACGGCCTTGCATTGGGACCTCGTGGGCCCGGTCTGTGAGAGCGGCGACTGGCTGGCGAGAGACCGGTGCTTGCCCAACCCGGCCGAGGGTGACTTCTTGGCACTGGCCTGTGCCGGCGCCTATGGCAGCTCAATGGCCTCCAATTACAACAGCAGGCCGCGTCCGGCAGAGATCATGGTGCATCCCAACCAGACTGTGGAGCTCATTCGACGCCGTGAGCAACTCGATTCAATGCTGCACGACGAGCTGCTCTCTTCTTTTTCGCCTGCTGCCGCCTCAGAAGCCAGATAACACAGAGGCTGAGGGCAGCCGTGGCAGGTGCCTCGAAATCATTCTTTCCCGCCTTATGAAGCGCATAGTGAACGATCCCCAACCAGGCCGCTGGCCAAACCATCCAATGCAGTCGCTTCCAGTTCTCGCCGAGTTTTAACTGACTCCAGCGATTTGAAGTGAGTGCAAGGGCCAGCAGAGCAAGAAACGACAGGGTTCCCATGGTGACAAAGGGCCGCGTAAAGAGGTCCCGCATGAATGCGGTCCACAAGAGATCATGCTCAAATTGGGCGAAGGCCAAGAGATGGAGGGCCGCATAAAAGAAGCACCAGAGCCCCAGCATTCGTCTGAGCCGCAAGAGGCCCAAACCGAAGAGTTGCTCGAGCAGCGGCAGGCTCAAGATAACCAGGAGTAGCGCGACAATCCACTGGCCCATCGCCCGGAGGAGCAATTCCTGGGGATTGGTCCCCAGACCAATGGTGGCCAGCCGTATCGACCAGTCGACCATCGGGCCTGCTGCCCAACACCAGAGGGTTGCTGCAAGCAGGCGGTCGCGCAAGGCCTGCCGCACTAGAAGTATCGCCGAAGATCCATCCCGCGATAGAGAGACTCCACCGCATCGGCGTAGCCATTGAATGGCAGCGTCGCCCTTCTTGCTGCAAATAGGCTGTCCTCTCCGATGCGGCGCTCGGTGGCCTGAGACCAGCGACGATGAGGGACTGTTGGGTTTACATTGGAGTAGAACCCATACTCATGGGGGGCCGACTGGTGCCAACTGCAGACCGGCTGGGTCTCTGTGAGTCGAACTCGAACAATTGACTTGGCGCTTTTGAAGCCGTACTTCCAGGGCACCACAAGGCGCACCGGGCCCCCGTTCTGAGCGGGAAGCGGCTTGCCGTACATACCCAGTGTCAGAAGCGTCAGCGAGTGCATGGCCTCGTCCAATCGAAGCCCCTCTCGATAGGGCCACTCCAAAACGCGAGACGAGAGTCCCGGCATCATCTGGGCATCGTTGAGGGTGGTGAATTCAACATACTTCGCCGAGCCCAAGGGTTGGGCCCTGGAAATCAAATGAGAGAGGCTGTAGCCCGCCCAGGGGATCACCATGGACCAGCCCTCGACACATCGCATGCGATAGACGCGCTCTTCAACGGTGGAGAGTTGAAACAAGTCATCGACAGCATAGGTCTTGGGCTTGCCTACAAGCCCGTCGACCGTTAGGGTCCAGGGCCTTAACTTGAGTCGCCCGGGCGCATGGCGGGCGGGGTCAGATTTCTGCGTCCCGAACTCATAGAAATTATTGTAAGTCGTTGCATCGCTCCAATCGGTGGGGCGGTCCATCAGCACATAAGAGGACTTCTGAGGTGCGGGGGATAGATCTGCGTCTGGCCTCTGTGGGGCGCTCTGCCCCTTGGAGGCGGCCAGGGCAGGGGCAAGCACCCCCGACCCCAGGGTGCCGAGTCCTCCGAGAGCGCCGACGACGGTCCCCAACGCGGCCATCCGGCCCATTGAGCGCCTTCTCTCCAGAACAAGGTGCTCTGGAGTGATCTCGCTCGGACGCATTCGAAGGATTTTAGAGTTGGCCGTAAGAGTGAAGGCCAGAGAGGAACATGTTGACCCCGAGGAAGGCAAAGCCGGTGATCAACAGACCGACCAAGGACCAGTAGGCGGCGAACTGGCCTCTTAGACCCTTCATCAGGCGAAGGTGAAGCCACGCTGCATAGTTGAGCCAGACAATGAGGGCCCAGGTCTCCTTGGGATCCCACTGCCAATAGGTGCCCCATGCCTCTGCGGCCCAGAGCGCGCCCAAGATGGTGGCCACAGTGAAAAACGCAAAGCCAATGGCAATGGCTCGGTACATCACGTCGTCCAGAATCTCGAGTGACGGCAGTGCCTCAGCAATTCGTGATCGCATTGCGATAATGCCACCCACAAAAACAGCAGAGATTCCGAAGTAAATGGCCCAGTAGTCGGGCAGGCCGGATCGCCGAAAGACCAGCGGTTCCGCGCAAAGCAAGACACCCAAGATAAACAAAGGGGCCAGAGACTTCCAATTTCTGGTGCCTGCATTCACCTTGATGAGGTATGCGAAGGCCACCATAGCGGCGATGGAGAAGGTGCCATATCCAACAAAGTTTGCTGGCACATGAATCTTCATCCACCAGGATTGCAATGCGGGGACCAGTGGCTGGATTTCATGGGCCGACCGAGTGGCCATGTACCAGAGCAGAAAGCCCACAGCGGCGACGATGATGATTGAGACAAAGGCCCCAAGGCTTCGCGTCTGGTATCGCTTCTCATAGAAGAGATAAAAGAGTGCAGTGATTAGGGCAAACAAAATGAAGACCTCGTAGAGGTTGCTCACCGGGATATGCCCAACATCGGGTGAAATCAAATAAGACTCGTACCAACGAACAAAGAGGCCAGTAAAGCCCATGACCGAGGCCGCCCAGGTCAGGGTCGTTCCGGCCCATAGGGCCGTGGGCCCTCTGAAAATCAAGCCAATCCAGTAAGCCACACTTGCAAAGGCAAACAGAGCACACATCCAGAGGATGGCACTCTGGGAAGAGAGCAGATACTTCAGAACGAAACTCTTCTCTGCCATGGCGATGTCGCCCGTGTAGGCGGAGATCCCAACAAGCGCGAGGGCAGCCGTGCCCAGAGAAAACAAACGCAGAGCGGGCCACAACCAGCCCAAAAAGACCATTCCTGGAACACAGGACCAGAGGATGACCTGCTCATAGATGTCCATGAAGGCGCTGTAGCGGTGCGTTGCAAAGCCCGCAGCAGCCAAGAGAATGAGGGCAAATACGCCGTCTGGCCAGCGGAGCCGACCCCCGCCGACGGCGACAATTCCCTCGGATGCAGGGGGGTTCGATGGCTGGGCGGTGGGATTCGATAAAACACTGGTGTTCATAATGATTTCCTAGAAGGTGCCTGCTCTAAGACGCCTTTGAGTTCACTAAATTCCCGATCAAAATCCAAGGATGTGCGAGGGCTTGAGGCCGCCATGCGCAGTCGCATCTCACCCCCTGGTGCTTCAGCACCCGATGCCCAGACCCAAACGCGGCGCTCCTGAACATAGAGCATCCCGAAAATTCCCAGAACGAGCAATAGGGATCCCAGGTAGACCGTGGCCTGTCCGGGCGATCGGGTGACCTGAAAGACCGAGGCTTTGACCTCGGTGAAGTCCCGCATGGTCACCAGCAGAGGGGCCTCGAGGAGAAGTGCGTCACTGTAAGCCGTGAGTGCACGTTGAGCAAAGGCTTGTCGGTCCTCTGTTGAGACCAAGCGCGGCAGGCCATCTCGCAAACGAGCCAGTTGCCAAGTCTCCCAGAAGGCACCACTGAGCATTCGGACCACGACATCCGCCGCCCGCTCACGCTCCGTCTCTGGAACGGATCGCTCCAGAATGGTGGCGAGGTTATTGAGGCCACCCTCCGCCACTGCATCCAAGGCCCGTTGCGCGCTGGCTGCCAAGGCAAGACGCATAGGCTCGGGTGCGGATGCCCTTGCAAACGCCAGGGAGGCCTGTCGGCGCAACTCGGGATCATTCATGGCTGCCCGAATCCGCAGAAACTCATCGAGGGATTCTTTGTCGTCTGCAGGGATGCGCAGATATCGAAACTGCTCGTCGGGAGAGGCGCGCACGCCGGTAAGAAACACTTTGCTCCCCTCGAGTTCGATGGGCAGCATGTAACTGTGAAACTCCTTGGCCTGGCCGGCCTCGTCACGTAGCTTGTAATTAAAACTTGCCCCAACGTTCTGCAAGAGCTTGGTCTTTTCGCGATTGACCGCTGGAGAGAGCACCGAGGCCACATGGTCCTTGAACACCTCGTTGATTGGCTCGCCCTCGCCAATGCTCTCCACATTAATGGCTTTAAAGCCGCTGATCTCCAGTCCGAGGGTCTGTTGTGCGCTTCGAAGCGGAATAGACTGACCGACATTCAAGGCGATTTCCAATGGCTTGCGCGTGGGCCCCACAATTGGGTGGGCCTGCAGTTTCAAGGCGGAGCCTCCGTCGTCAAAGCTGGACTGGTAAATCGCAATGCCATCATGAACAAGGGGTTTGTTGACCTCGATGGTGGCGGTTCGAGTCTCGCCGGATTCCTTGTCGCGCAAGACCACGTCACTGGCAAAGAGCTTGGGCATTCCCGTGTTGTAGTACTCAATGCGAAACTGCTTAAGTTCAAGCTCGAATGGGAGGTCGAGAATGAAGGCGCCCGGCTGTTGACTGAGGACCGCAAGGGCGGAGCGTTCACCCTCCGGAATCAAGAGATTGGCCCGAAAGCTCGGGGTGCTCTGGGGTAACTTGCCGCTGGCGGGGATCGTGTCATGGGTGAGGCCACTGAGTTGGACGGGGGCTTTTTCCCAGTACCAGGCCATTACCCGGGTGGGAATCTCGCTATCGAGTAGGCCGCCAAGACAGACGATGACAATTGAGAGATGAGTGGCGATGTAGCCCAGTCGGCCCATCCCGCCCTTCTTGGCGACCAGAACTGGGCTCGACTGGTTCAGCGATTGTGCCGCCACAGGGGCAAGTCGACGGACCTGGAAACTCCTCGCACGCAAGGCGGCCTCCAGGCGATCGATGGCCATATTCGACTCCTCGGGGCGAAGTCCCTCCTGCGTCGATCGGTAGCGAAAGGCTGCGAATGCGCTCTCACGAACGTTCTCCCGCCATGCGCGGGCCTCTCTAAGCATTTTTGGCGTGTTGCGGACCACGCAGAGACTGGTGGAGACGAGCATGAGCACCATCACCAACAAAAACCAAGGCGCGTTGTAGACCCGAAAAAGGTCAAATCGGGAGAACACTTCGGCCCAGAAGGCCCCGAATTGGTTGACGTAATTGATCGGGGCGGCATTCTGGCTCACGATGGTGCCAATCGCGCTTGCGATACAGACGATCGTCAAGGCGGAAATTGCAAATCGCATGGAACTAAGAAGTTCGACCACCTCCCGGAACCATGCCGCGCCGACTGCGAGTTCAAGCCCTCCCGTGCTCGAGCGCCCCTCGGAGACGGTCTCCGGAGCTGCGTTGAGGGGACTGGTTATTGATTGAGCGGAAGGTTTAGCGGAGTCCAGCGACGTAGACAGATAGGGCCTCGATTTCTTGGTCCGAGAGTAGGGCGGAGATGGTCATCATCTGACTGCTGTTGGCTCGCTGCTTAGAGCGAAATGCCACCAGTTGAGCCTTTGTGTAGTCGGCATGCTGGCCCGAGAGGCGCGGATACGCCGCGGGAATGCCAGCGCCATTGGGTGCATGACAGCCCACGCAGGCAGGGATACCCTTGGACGGCACGCCGCCACGATAGATGCTTTGACCCAGGGCCACGACCTCTTTGTTTTGAGCAAAGGAGGGCTTGATGGGCTGCGCCGCATAAAAGGCCGAAACATTTCGGATGTCCTCAGGGCTCAGCGTGGCAGCAAACCCGGCCATGATTGCGTTTTCACGTTCGGCCTTGGTTGCGCCTGGCTTGACACGGAAGTTGAGAAGTTGCTTCTCCAAGTAGGCGGCGTGCTGACTCGCAAGAATGGGGTTCATTGGCGCCGCACTGTTGCCATCGGCGGCATGGCACGCAGCACAGACCTGGGCTGCCACGGCCTGGCCCTTGGCGATGTCTGCTTTGGGCGCTGCCGACGGGGCTGCAGCCCAAGTCGGGGCGCTACCGACGCAGCCGAGCAAAACCAATGCACGCGAAAGGGGGCGATAAAAAGAGACGGGCATGTCAAACTCCGTGGAGAATAATCATTAGGGTAGAGCCCTAGATTTTAAATGATCCCCCCTTCGACTGCTTTAAATCCCTCCCGTTCACTCGACCGGCTACTCGCCGAAATCCAGTTCCTCCAGAGTGCCGCCCGGTTCAGAGAATTGCCCCCTGCCGAGGTGCCCGAAGTGGCCTTCGCAGGGCGCAGCAACGCGGGGAAGTCCACGGCGCTCAATGTATTGGTTAATCGCCGGCGACTCGCCTTCGCGAGTAAGACACCGGGTCGCACACGTTTGATTAACCTCTTCGCCCTCACCGACGAAGAGGGCGAGGTGGGCCGCCTTGTCGACCTGCCTGGCTACGGTTATGCGGCGGTTGATGCAACCACTCAGCGGCTCTGGAAGGCGGAGCTCAGTAAGTATCTGGGCGAACGACAGAGCCTGGCTGGCCTGATTCTGGTCACCGATATTCGGCATGCGTTGGGGCCGTTGGATCAACAGATGCTCGCCTGGTTCGCCCCGCGGGGCCTGCCCATTCATGTGCTTCTCACCAAGGCCGACAAGCTCAACCGGCAGGAGCAAAATAGAGCAATGTCGAAGGTTGCCGCTTTTCTCGATTCCCATCCAGGCCGGCCGCCAACGATTGTATGGGGTCACTCCTGTTTCTCCGGCCTTAAGCGAACGGGCAAGGAGCAGGTCTTGGACGTCATGGCCGGTTGGCTCGGACTGAGTCGACCCAGCCCATCGCAAATCCCTTCGGGCGCTCTCGTGTCCGACACCGCCATCTAGGGGGTCCCTTATGTCAACCCGCATTCCGCCTCCATTCCCCCGCACTCGTCTTCGCCGTCAACGCCGAGACGCCTGGTCCCGTGAACTCGTTGCGGAGAACCGGCTCCAGGTGCATGACCTTATCTACCCGCTGTTCGTGCTCGATGGAACCGGGCGGCGCGAGGCGGTAACTTCAATGCCCGGTGTGGAACGCCTGAGCATCGATGAGCTGCTCAAAACAGCAGGCGAGGCCCACGACCTCGGCATTCCCTTGATCGCAATCTTCCCCGTGATCGACAGCTCGTTAAAGAGCGCCAGCGGGGAGGAGGCCCATAACCCCAATGGCCTCGTACCTCGGGCGGTGGCTGCAGTAAAGCGCGCCTACCCGGGATTGGGGGTGATGACTGACATTGCACTCGACCCGTATACAAGCCATGGGCAGGACGGACTTATTGATTCGGAGGGCCGCCTGCTCAACGACGAGACTACAGAGGTCTTGGTCAAGCAGGCGCTCATGCATGCGCAGGCGGGGACTGATGTCGTCGCACCCTCCGACATGATGGACGGCCGAATTGGAGCCATTCGAGAGGCACTCGAGTCGGCGGGCTACATTCACACTCGGATCATGGCCTATGCGGCAAAGTACGCCTCCTGCTACTACGGTCCCTTTCGCGAGGCCGTGGGTTCGGCCGCCAACCTCGGGCGCTCGAACAAAAAGACCTATCAGATGGACCCCGCAAACAGCGAAGAAGCACTGCGCGAGGTTGGACTCGACATACAGGAGGGGGCTGACATGGTCATGGTCAAGCCCGGGTTGCCCTATCTCGACATTGTCTGGCGGGTGAAATCAGAGTTCGGGATGCCCACGTTCGCTTACCAAGTGAGCGGTGAATACGCGATGGTTCAAGCGGCAAGTAGAAACGGTTGGCTTGATGGGAAGGCCGCCATGCTCGAAGCGCTGCTCTGCTTTAAACGGGCGGGCGCAGATGGAATATTGACCTACTCTGCGCTGGAGGTCGCCCAATGGCTCAGAGGAGAACCCTAGGCCGGGACCTTTACGACACTTAGTGTTGAGGCCCGCTATCGAGATCGAGGCGGACACCCAGTCTGGCTGGGCACCCGCATCGATTCGGGGGCTAGTTCGCCTCCACCGGCTCGGCAACCTCTGGACGATCGACCAGTTCCATAAGTGCCATGGGCGCGTTGTCACCCTGCCGAAAGCCCCATTTAAGAATTCGGCAATAACCACCTGGACGGCTTGCATACCGCGGACCAATCTCGTCAAAAAGCTTGATCACCATGTCGCGATCCCGCAGGCGATTGAATGCAAGCCGCTTATTGGCCAGGGTGGGGGACTTCCCAATAGTGATCAATGGTTCGACCACTTTCCTCAACTCCTTGGCCTTCGGACGCGTCGGGCGGTTGGCTTCTTGGCGTAGCAGGGCTTTGGCCATGTTTCTAAACATGGCCGAACGATGACTCGAGGTTCGGTTGAGCTTGCGCAATCCATGGCGGTGACGCATCGCAATTCTCCTTCTGTATTAGCGGTCGAGACCGGCCGGTGGCCAGTTCTCGAGTTTCATTCCCAACGTGAGGCCACGAGAGGCCAGAACCTCTTTGATCTCGTTGAGTGACTTGCGGCCCAGATTCGGCGTCTTGAGGAGTTCATTCTCTGTGCGCTGAATCAGGTCGCCGATGTAATAAATGCTCTCGGCCTTCAAGCAGTTTGCGGAGCGCACCGTCAGTTCCAAATCGTCCACAGGACGCATGAGCATGGGGTCCACCTGCGCCGAGCGAGAGGCTTCTGCGATGGGCTCACCGCCCTCGAGCGCAGCGAACACAGACAACTGCTCAACTAGAATACGGGCCGATTGACGAACCGCATCTTCAGGCTCAAGCACACCACTGGTCTCCACCTCAAGGACGAGGCGATCGAGGTCGGTTCTCTGCTCGACCCTTGCGCTCTCAACGGCATAACTTACCCGACGAACCGGGGAAAAGGATGCGTCGAGGACGATGCGACCAATCGAACGGCTGGTCTCGTCACCGACATTTCGAAGGGTTCCGGGCACGTAACCGCGGCCCTTTTCGACACGGGCCTGAAGCTCAAGTCGAACATCGTCGGAGAGGTGTGCAATGACATGCTCGGGATTAAGGATGGTGACGTCGTGGGGGAGATCGAAATCGGCGGCAGTGACAACACCCGGGCCTTGCTTGCGCAAGGACAGCAAGACATCGCCACGGCCCTCGAGGCGAAAAACAACCCCCTTAAGATTGAGGAGGAGGTCGACGACATCCTCTTCCATTCCCTCGATGGTGGAGTACTCATGGACAACACCAGCAATTTGGACCTCGGTAGGCGCGTACCCCTCCATAGACGAGAGCAAAACACGACGAAGCGCGTTGCCAAGCGTATGGCCAAACCCGCGCTCAAAGGGCTCCATGACAATCTTTGCCGTGTTGGTGCCTGTGGGTTCGACCTCAATGATGCGGGGCTTCAGAAATGCATTCAGCATGTCGTTCCTTCTCTATCGATCGATTCAATTAGCGGGAATAGAGCTCAACAATGAGGCTCTCGTTGATCTCTGCCGACAGGTCGGAGCGATCGGGTGTTTGTTTAAAAACACCCTCCATCTTTTTCGGGTCCACCGTGACCCATCCCGGAAAGCCGTTTTGCTCGGCCAACTCGAGTGAGGCAATGATGCGTGCCTGGCCGCGGGATTTCTCCACGATCGAGACGACATCATTGGGCATCACTTGTGCCGATGGAATGTTGCAGGGCTTTCCGTTCAGGAGAACGGACCGGTGGCTGACGAGTTGCCGTGCCTCAGAACGTGTGGAACCAAACCCCATGCGGAAGACCACATTGTCGAGACGAGACTCCAGCAGTTTGAGAAGGCTCTCGCCGGTGTTTCCTTTTCTCTTCGATGCCAGCGCAAAGTAACGGCGAAATTGGCGTTCAAGCATTCCATAGATGCGCTTGACCTTCTGCTTCTCGCGAAGCTGCTTGCCATAGTCCGAGGTACGTGCGCCAGAGGTGCGTCCGTGCTGACCGGGTTTGCTGTCTTGCTTGCACTTTGATTCAAGCGAACGCCGTGCACTCTTTAGACCGAGGTCGGTGCCTTCCCGACGCGATAACTTACAACGAGGACCAACATAACGTGCCACTTCGATTCCTTTTCGAAAGCCGTCCCTTCTGAGGGGGACGAAGTGTTCGGAGCACTCCGAACGGTGGACTTAAACAAGGCGAACCCATGCAGGATCGCCACCCTTAAAACCTAGATGCGGCGACGCTTCGGTGGCCGGCAGCCGTTATGAGGGACCGGCGTCACATCGGAGATTTGTGTCACGCGCATTCCCAATGAATTGAGTGCGCGAACGGTGGACTCGCGACCGGGGCCTGGGCCCTTGATACGGACCTCAATGTTCTTCACCCCACACTCGAGCGCAACACGACCAGCGGCCTCCGCAGCCACCTGGGCAGCAAAAGGGGTGCTCTTGCGACTGCCCTTGAAACCTGCTCCGCCCGAAGTCGCCCAAGACAGGGTGTTCCCCTGTCGGTCGGTAATGGTGATGATGGTGTTGTTGAAGGAGGCGTGAATGTGCGCGACGGCGTCGGTTACGTTCTTGCGAACCTTTTTACGAGTGCGCTGCCCAGATGTGGATCCAGCTTTTGCCATGTCTTGCTCCTAGCCTTATTTCTTCAGAGTGATGCTGCCCTTGCGTGGGCCTTTGCGAGTCCGTGCATTGGTGCGAGTTCGCTGACCACGAACCGGAAGGCCCTTGCGATGCCGCATTCCACGGTAGCAACCCAGGTCCATCAAGCGCTTGATCGACATCGAGACCTCACGGCGGAGATCGCCCTCGGTCGTGAACTTGCCCACCTCGGAGCGCAGCCGATCAAGCTCATCGTCAGTGAGGTCCTTGACCTTCTTCGAGGGTGACACACCAGCTGCCTCGCAGATCAGCCGTGCGCGGGGTCGTCCAATACCGAAAATGGCAGTGAGGCCAATCTCGGCATGTTGGTGGCTGGGAATATTGATGCCTGCAATACGTGCCATGCGATGGTCTCCTTAACCTTGCCGCTGCTTGTGACGCGGGTCGGTACAAATCACACGAACCACGCCATGGCGTTTGATGATCTTGCAGTTGCGGCAGATGCGCCTAACCGATGCGAGTACTTTCATGATCGATCCTCTTACTTTCCGTTCAGTAACTTAAGCATTCTTTTACTTCGCCCTAAATACAATTCGAGCCCTGGTGAGGTCGTACGGCGTGAGTTCCACTGTGACCTTGTCGCCGGGGAGGATGCGGATGTAATGCATGCGCATCTTTCCTGAGATGTGGCCCAAGACCACATGGCCGTTTTCCAACTTGACGCGAAAGGTGGCGTTGGGGAGGTTCTCCACAATCTCGCCCTGCATCTGAATCGCATCGTCTTTGGCCATCAGGACGCCATCCCACCCTTGAAATTGGCCTTTTTCAAGAGACTTTCGTACTGCTGCGACATGACATACGACTGCAACTGGGCCATGAAGTCCATCGTGACCACGACAATGATTAGCAGAGACGTCCCGCCAAAGTAGAAGGGAACGTTGTACTGCAGAACAAGAAACTCGGGGAGAAGGCAGACCAAGGTGATGTAAATGGCACCTACGAGGGTCAGACGCATCAGAATCTTGTCAATGTAGCGAGCCGTTTGATCCCCGGGACGAATGCCTGGGATAAGAGCGCCACTCTTCTTCAGGTTGTCTGCCGTGTCCTTGCTGTTGAACACAAGGGCCGTATAGAAAAAACAAAAGAAGATGATCGCGCTCGCGTAAAGCGCTATGTAGAGGGGTTGCCCGGGTGAGAGCGAGGCGGCCATGTCCGAGAGCCAGCGCATGTTGCCCTCGGGTCCGCCACTGAACCAAGAAGTAAGTGTGGCTGGAAAGAGAATGATGCTCGATGCGAAGATGGGAGGAATCACACCGGCCATATTGAGCTTCAGTGGCAGGTGAGAAGTCTGACCCTGGTAGATTTTATTGCCCACTTGTCGCTTGGCGTAGTTCACCAGAATACGCCGCTGGCCGCGTTCAACGAAGACGACGAAGGCCGTTACAGCAACGACGAGCACCAGAATAAATAGCATGACCAATGCGCTCATCGAACCCGTGCGAACCAACTCGAAGAGACCCGCCAGTGCCCCTGGGAGGCCTGCGACGATGCCGGCGAAAATGATGATCGAGATGCCGTTGCCGAGACCGCGCTCGGTGATTTGCTCGCCCAGCCACATTAGGAACATGGTTCCAGTGACCAGCGAGACGACCGTGGTAAAGCGGAACATCATGCTTGGGTCAATCACGAGTCCCGGCTGGCTCTCGATTGCCACAGAGATGCCTATGGCCTGCACAATGGCCAGCACAACGGTGCCGTAGCGGGTGTATTGAGTGATCTTGCGCCGACCCGCCTCGCCCTCTTTTTTCAGGGCCTCGAGAGTGGGCGAGACCACACTCATGAGTTGCATGATGATTGAGGCGGAGATGTAGGGCATGATGCCCAAAGCGAAGATAGTGAAGCGAGAGAGCGCCCCTCCCGAGAACATGTTGAAGAGGCCCAGAATGCCGCCGGCCTGGGACTGAAAGAGTTTGGCCAGTTCTTGTGGATCGATGCCGGGTACGGGGATGTGCGCACCCAGTCGATAGACGACCAAAGCCAGCACCAGAAAAATAAGGCGCTTGCGAAGGTCGGCAAATTTATCGACTTTGGGCAGCATGGGTAGGCGTTTTCGTTACTCGGATGGGGGGCTATGGGTGCTTTTCAAATCGTCCCTAGGCCGCCTTGTTCTTCGGCGGCAATTTGCGGACCTTCTCTGCTGGCGTGGGCAGGACCACCGTACCGCCTGCCTTCTCGATTGCGGCCTTCGCTCCTGCCGTCACACCCAGACCCTTGAGGCTTACCTTGCGGCCAATACTGCCCGAGAGGATGACCTTGGCATGGCGAGCGAGCTCGGAAATCACACCGGCCTGCTTGAGTGCGAGCAGATCGATTTCATCAATCGGCAGCCGGTTGCTCTCGGAGAGTCGGACCTCCTCAGTGAAGCGGCCGAAAGGTGCGGGGAATCCACGCTTGGGCAGGCGACGATGCATGGGCATCTGACCGCCCTCGAAGCCCACCTTATGGAAACCGCCAGAGCGCGACTTCTGGCCCTTGTGACCGCGGCCCGCTGTTTTGCCGAGACCAGAGCCAATTCCGCGGCCCACCCTCTTTCTCGCGTGCTTCGCACCCTCGGCCGGCGCAATGGTATTCAGACGCATCGACTCTTTCATGACTGACCTTCCACGATTTGAACCATGTAGGAAACCTTATTGACCATGCCGCGGACGGCTGGTGTGTCCTCAAGAACCCGGGTCTGGCGAATCTTCTTGAGCCCCAGGCCAAGGACCGTGGCACGGTGATCGGAGCGCGTACCCACGGGGCTCTTGACGAGCTTGACGGTAATGGTGGATTTGGCCACTTGTTACTCCTTAACTCAGGATCTGTTCAACGGAGAGGCCGCGCTTGTTGGCCACTTCGCTGGGCGTCTGCATGCGCTTGAGACCATTAATGGTCGCGCGCACCATGTTGTAGGGATTGGTCGAGCCAATGCTCTTGGCGACGACATCGGTCACGCCCATGACTTCAAAAATTGCGCGCATTGGGCCGCCAGCGATGATCCCGGTGCCTTTTGCCGCAGGAGAAATGAGCACTGTGGAGGCACCATGTTTTCCGGTTACGGTGTGGTGAAAAGTGCCGCCCTTGAGTGGAACTCGCACCAGGCGGCGACGGGCTTCATCCATGGCTTTTTGGACCGCCACGGGCACCTCACGGGATTTTCCCTTGCCCATTCCAATGCTTCCATCGCCATCGCCAACCACCGTGAGGGCGGCAAAGCCTAGGATGCGGCCCCCTTTGACGGTCTTGCTCACGCGATTCACAGCGATCATCTTCTCCCGCAGTCCGTCATCGCGGTCTTCGGTGGTTACTCTTGCTTGCATCTTTGCCATAAAGCTTTTCCCTGTTTAGCTTGGTTCGCTTAGAACTGCAGACCGCCCTCGCGGGCGGCGTCGGCCAGTGCCTTGACTCGGCCGTGGTAGCGAAAACCGGCTCGGTCGAAGGCGACGGATGAAATTCCTGCAGCCTTTGCTTTCTCGGCTACACGCTTGCCCACCAGCGCTGCAGCGGCAACATTCCCGCCTTTGCCGGTCTGGCCCGCCAAGGCCGAACGCACCTCCGCCTCAAGGGTGGAGGCACTGACCAAGACCTTGGCCGATGTGCTGTCGGTGATCGTGGCGTAAATGTGCAGGTTGGTTCGATGGACCGAGAGCCGAAGGACTCGGAGTTCACGAATTTTTGCGCGGGCCTGTCTGGCCCTGCGCAGTCTTGATGTGGCTTTATCGGTCGTCATGGCAATGGGTCCCTCGATTACTTCTTCTTGGTTTCTTTAATGATCACAACCTCATCGACATAGCGCACGCCTTTGCCCTTGTATGGCTCTGGCGGACGGAAGGCCCGGACCTCGGCGGCCACCTGACCAACGCGCTGCTTGTCGATTCCCTTGATGATGATTTCTGTCGGGGTAGGCGTCTCGGCCTTGATTCCTTCTGGCAGGGCGTAGTCCACTGGGTGCGAGAAACCAAGGGAGAGATTGAGTGTCTTTCCCTGTGCGGCGGCCTTGTAGCCCACGCCGACGAGGCTGAGCTTTTTTTCGAAACCCTTCGATACGCCCCGAACCATATTTGCCACGAGCGCCCGGAGGGTTCCACTCATGGCTTTTGCATGGCGGCGCGCATCGGCGACCTTGAATGTGAGGGCTCCCGATTCCTGCGCAATAGAGACTTCACCAGTAAGCGGCTGTGCAAGAGATCCAAGGGGCCCCTTAATGACGATCTTCTCCGAGGACAGCTGGGCCTCCACACCAGAGGGCAGAGGAACGGGGTACTTGGCAATTCGTGACATGGTCTATGGCTCCTTAAGCGACAATGCCAATGACTTCGCCGCCCATTCCGGTGGCACGCGCCTTGCGGTCGGTCATCAGTCCACGAGAAGTCGAAACAATCGCAACACCCAATCCGTTCATAACGTTGGGGATGGCGCCGCAACCGCGGTAGACCCGCAGTCCAGGACGCGACACGCGCTCTATACGCTCAATGACAGGACGGCCTGCGTGATACTTCAGGCTGATCTCGAGATCGGACTTGGCGCCCTGCTGTTTGACTTCGAAGCCATCGATGTAACCCTCGTCTTTCAGCAGGGTTGCAATGGCCACCTTCATTTTCGAGGAAGGCATATGTACCGAACGCTTTTCAACCCGCTGCGCATTGCGAATGCGAGTGAACATGTCGGCGATGGGATCGTTCATGCTCATGCTTGAGACCCTTTTACGTTAGCTCTTTGGTGTTGTTTCAGTGGATTACCAGCTGGCCTTGGTGAGCCCAGGCACCTCGCCACGAAAGGCGGCCTCACGAATCTTTGCGCGGGCCAGGCCGAACATCTTGAAGGTGCCGCGCGGACGCCCTGTGACTTGGCAGCGATTGCGAATGCGGACTGGGCTCGAGTTCCGGGGCAATTTCTGCATTGCCAGGCGGGCCTCGTAACGCTCTTCCTCTGTCTTCGACTGGTCGTCGATGATGGCCTGGAGCGCCTTGCGCTTGGGTGCGAATTTCTCAACCAGTGCGAGGCGCTTTTTCTCGCGGTTGATCATTGAGAGTTTTGCCATGCTCAGTCCTATTAGGATTTGAAGGGAAAGCGGAAGGCAGCAAGCAGGGCCTTGGCTTCATCATCGGTCTTCGCTGTGGTGGTGACGCTGATATTCAGGCCGCGCACGGCATCGACTTTGTCGTACTCAATCTCGGGGAAGATGATTTGTTCTTTGACGCCAATGTTGTAGTTGCCCCGGCCATCGAACGCCTTGCCGGATATGCCGCGGAAGTCACGGACTCGTGGCAACGCAATGGTGACAAAACGATCGAGGAACTCGAACATACGCGTGCCACGAAGAGTGACCATGCAGCCGATCGGATAAGCCTCCCGGATCTTAAAGGCAGCAATGGCCTTTCGAGCCTTGGTGACAACGGCCTTTTGGCCTGCAATTTTCGTGAGGTCGCCCACTGCGTTTTCAATAATCTTCTTGTCAGAGACCGCCTCACCAAGCCCCATGTTGAGGGTGATCTTGGTTAGACGCGGGACCTGCATGGCGCTCTTGTAGCCAAACTTGGCCATGAGCTCTGGCGCCACCTTCTCCTTGTAGAACTCCTGCATGCGTGACATGTTTCTATCCTTCAGTGACTTGCCGGTTATGCCGCTGGGCTTGGAATGGGGGACTTGTTTGAGGCGAAGACGCGTTGTTTATCGCCGTCATCGCCCAGCTTGATTTGAACCCGGTCGGCCTTTTGGGTCTCGGGATTAAAGATGGCCACGTTTGACTGGTCGATTGGCATTGCCTTGTCGACGATTCCACCCTGCAAGCCCTTCATGGGATTCGGCCGCTGGTGCTTCTTTACAATGTTGATGCCTTCAACCACCAAGTGGCTGTCATTGACGCGACGCAGGACAACGCCCCGTTTGCCTTTGTCTCGGCCGGTAATGACGATGACCTCATCGCCTTTTCGGATTTTGTTCATGGTCTCAATACCTTTTGCGGATGAATCAGAGAACCTCTGGCGCGAGAGAGACGATTTTCATGAATCGCTCGGTTCGCAGCTCACGGGTCACGGGGCCAAAAATTCGAGTGCCGATGGGCTCTAGCTTGGCATTCAGCAGCACAGCGGCATTGCCATCGAAACGAATGAGTGAACCATCGGGGCGACGGACGCCCTTCGCCGTGCGGACCACAACAGCGTTGTAGATCTCTCCCTTTTTCACCCGCCCGCGTGGGGCCGCGTCTTTGATCGAGACCTTGATGATGTCACCCACACCGGCATAGCGGCGTTTGGAGCCACCAAGCACCTTGATACACATTACTGAACGGGCGCCGGTGTTGTCGGCGACGTCCAGACGCGATTGCATCTGAATCATGCTGATTCCTTCATTCAACGAGTCAACAGCGGAAGGTCCTGCTCCCAACTTTGCTGAGTCGAGCCGAATACATGCCAAAGGTGCGCGGCTTGCATCTATCTCGGCGCTGCCCGGAATTCGAGACTGCGCTTTTCAGCCAGTTTTGGGCCCGTGTTCAATAAACGCGGGAAGAAAACGACGAAACCCTAAATTCTATCCTACAAACAGCCTGTTCTTTTCAATTCGCTCAATACTGCAGTTTTGCTCGGGGCGCTCAGACCACAACGGCCTTGGCCACCAGTTTGGTGACGGTCCACGACTTGGTTTTTGAAATGGGGCGGGTCTCGGCGATCTCGACCGTGTCACCCATTCCAATTCCGTCCTGGTCAACGTGGGCGTGGTACTTCTTGGAGCGCCCTATAAACTTTCCGTACATGGGGTGCTGGATGCGGCGCTCAACCAAGACCGTGACTGTTTTCTGCATCTTGTCACTGACAACGCGGCCCACGAGCGTGCGAGTAAGTGAAGGCTGTTGGCTCATGCTGCTTTCCTCTGGCGAATAATGGTTTTCACCCGAGCAATCTCACGGCGAACACGCGACATCTGGGCCGTGTTACTAAGTTGCTGGGTGCCATGCTGCATGCGCAGGTTGAAATGTGCACGCAGCAAAGAATCGAGTTCTTGGCCAAGTTCCGTGTCTGACTTGGTTCGAAGTTCTGACGATTTCATCTTGTTCTGCTCCTATCGGCCCACCTGACGGACGACAAAAGTCGTCGACAAAGGCAGTTTGGCGGCCGCAAGCCGAAAGGCCTCCCGCGCCAAGGTCTCATCCACACCATCCATCTCGTAGAGCACTTTGCCTGGCTGGATCTCGGCAACGTAGTACTCTGGGTTTCCCTTTCCGTTCCCCATTCGAACCTCGGCCGGCTTTCGGGAAATGGGCTTGTCCGGAAAAATACGAATCCAAATTCGGCCACCCCGCTTGATGTGTCGAGTCATGGCCCGACGCGCTGCCTCGATTTGACGAGAAGTCAGGCGTCCGCGGGCTGTGGCCTTGAGCCCAAACTCACCGAATGAAACCGATGCCCCACGGGTCGCGAGGCCGGTATTTCGACCTTTTTGTTCTTTGCGGTACTTGCGACGAGCTGGTTGCAGCATTTCTAACCTCTGTTGAATACTTTTTTAGTTGGAGGGCTTCTCGGCCGCGGCCGCAGAAACCTTTCGAACGCGTTTCACGGCGGGCTTGGGCGTATCGACTGGCTCGCCCTCGGCCTTGGGTTTCTTTGCAGCAGGCGCTCGCCGCGTCTACTTTTCTTCTTTTGGTTCAGCCATGGGGGCGGCCTCTGCTACAGGGGCATCACCACGGCCAAGGGTGTCGCCTTTGTAAACCCAGACCTTGACACCAATGATTCCGTAAGTGGTAGAGGCCTCGGCAAAACCGTAATCAATGTCTGCGCGCAGCGTGTGGAGAGGCACACGGCCCTCGCGATACCACTCGGTTCTGGCGATTTCTGCCCCATTGAGACGACCTGCACTCATGATCTTGATTCCCTGGGCACCGAGTCGCATGGCATTCTGCATGGCCCTCTTCATGGCGCGGCGAAACATGATGCGTTTCTCGAGTTGCTGAGTAATGGACTCAGCAATCAGCTGCGCATCAACCTCGGGCTTGCGAATCTCTTCTATGTTCACATGAACAGGGACGCCCATCATGTTGGAGAGTTGGGTCTTAAGGGCCTCGATGTCTTCACCTTTCTTGCCAATGACCACGCCTGGGCGGGCACTGAAGATGGTGATCTTTGCGTTCTTGGCAGGACGCTCAATGAGGACCCTTCCGACGGCAGCGCTCTTGAGGCGACGCTTGAGAAAGTCACGGACTTGAATGTCCTCGTTGAGCATTTTGCTGTAATCACGTGGACTGGCATACCAGCGGGAGGCCCAGTTGCGCGAGACAACGAGGCGGAATCCAGTGGGGTGTATTTTCTGACCCATGTTCTCTTGGTCCTTAGTTTCCGACGGTAACGCTGATGTGACAGGTGGGCTTCTCAATCCGAACCCCACGGCCTTTCGCACGCGCTGAGAAGCGACGCATTTTGGTTCCACGTTCGACGGTGATGGCGGTGACCTTCAACTCATCGATATCAGCACCATCGTTGTGCTCGGCATTTGCAATGGCTGACTCCAAGACCTTCTTGACGATGCCCGCGGCCTTCTTAGGCGTAAAGGTCAGCGTGTTGAGGGCTTGCTCCACAGGCTTGCCCCGAATGAGGTCGGCCACAAGGCGACCCTTTTGGGCCGAGAGCCTGACTCCTCTGAGTTTTGCTGAAGTTTCCATTGGGATCCTTGTCTCTTCGGCTGGGCTTACTTCTTGGCCTTCTTATCAGCCGCATGGCCTTTGAAGGTTCGTGTGAGGGCAAACTCACCGAGTTTGTGGCCGACCATGTTGTCGCTGACGTAGACAGGCACATGCTGCTTGCCATTGTGAACAGCGATGGTGAGGCCAACAAACTCAGGAAGGATGGTCGATCGACGCGACCATGTCTTGATGGGTCGCTTGTCTTTGGACTCCACTGCGATTTCCACCTTCTTGAAGAGGTGATCATCGACGAAGGGGCCTTTTTTTGCAGAACGTGCCATGTCTGTCGCTTTCCTCTAGCCTTATTTGCGCTTGTGACGGCTGGTCACAATCATTGAGTTGGTTCGCTTGTTTCGGCGCGTCTTGAATCCCTTGGTGGGCGTGCCCCATGGACTCACGGGCTCACGCGCCTCACCGGTGCGTCCCTCTCCACCACCATGTGGGTGATCCACGGGGTTCATGGCCACGCCACGAACGGTGGGTCGAATACCGCGCCAGCGAATGGCGCCTGCCTTGCCAAACTGCCGAAGATTGTGTTCGCCGTTGCTGACCTCACCCATGGTGGCGCGACACTCAATGTGAACACGACGGATCTCGCCAGAACGCAAACGAACCTGGGCGTAACTGCCCTCGCGGGCCAGAAGTTGTGCGCTCCCACCGGCAGAACGCGCAAGCTGGGCACCTTTGCCCGGGAGCATCTCGATGCAGTGAATCGTGGATCCAACCGGGATGTTGCGAATCGGCAAGGTGTTCCCTGCTCGAATCGGCGCCTCGGCGCCACTCATCAATTCGGCGCCAACTTCCACGCCCTTTGGCGCGATGATGTAGCGACGCTCACCATCGGCATAGCAGAGCAGGGCAATGTGGGCGCTCCGATTAGGGTCATATTCAATCCGCTCCACCTTGGCGGGGATGCCATCCTTGGTGCGACGAAAGTCGATGATTCGGTAATGTTGCTTGTGACCGCCACCGCGATGACGCGTGGTGATTCGGCCGTTGTTGTTGCGGCCTGCGGTTTTGGACTGCGATTCGGTCAGGGACTCCACCGGGCGGCCCTTGTGGAGGTGGGGATGAACCACCTTGACCATTGCACGTTGGCCCGCCGAGGTGGGCTTGAGCTTGACGATGGGCATTACGCGGCCTCCCCAGCGAAGTTGATTTCCTGGCCGGCCGCCAAGCTGACATAAGCCTTTCGAGCATGGCTGCGGCGTCCGTTGAAGCGGCCATAGCGAATGGGCTTGCCTTTGATATTCAAAACAGCAACGCTCTGAACCTGCACCTTGAAGAGCAGCTCAACCGCCGCCTTGATCTCGGGCTTGGTCGCATCTTGAAGTACGCGGAAGGCCACCTGGTTGTTTTGCTCGCCGATCTGGGTGCTTTTCTCAGAGACGATGGGCGAGAGCAGCACCTTCATGAGTCGTTCTTGGTTCATGCGAACATCTCCTCAAAACGAGCGAGTGCGGCGCGGGTGAGCAAGACCTTGTCGAAGTAAACCAATGACAGGGGATCGGCTGCCTCGGGCTCGACCACGGCAATACTCTGAAGATTGCGGGCGGCCAGGTAGAGGGACTCATCGACATTGTCGGTAACGAGCAACACCGAGGCCATTCCCATCTGCTTGAGTTTCTCGGCGACGAGTTTGGTCTTTGGTGCCTCGACCTCGAACTTCTCTACAACAGCAAGCCTGCCCTCGCGAGCCAGCTGGGAGAGGATGGATCGAACGCCTGCTCGATACATTTTTTTGTTGAGCTTATGGCTGAAGTTCTCCTCGGGCGAGTTCGGGAAAACCTTGCCGCCACCGCGCCAGAGCGGGCTGGATGCGCGACCCACGCGGGCACGGCCCGTGCCTTTTTGACGCCAAGGCTTTTTGGTGGATTTGTTCACCTCGCTTCGGTCCTTCTGGGCCCGATTGCCGCTGCGCGCATTGGCCTGATAGGCCACCACAACCTGATGAATCAATGGCTCGTTGTAATCACGATTGAAGACAACGTCGTTGGCCTGGACTTTACCGGCGGCTTGGCCAGCATCGTTTAAGAGTGTGAGTTCCATGGGGCGCCGTCCTTATGCCTTGGGCGCCACGCGAACCGCGGGACGAATCATGACCTGGCCGCCCTTAGAACCCGGCACGGCCCCTTTGATAAGAAGCAGCTGCCGAGCAACGTCAACGCGAGCCACCTCGAGGTTTTGTGCTGTGCGGCGGGCCTGCCCATCGTGTCCCGGCATCTTCTTGCCAGGAAAGACCCGGCCAGGGTCCTGGGCCATACCAATCGCCCCCGGGACATTGTGCGGCCGGGAGTTGCCGTGCGAGGCACGCTGAGAGGCGATATTGTGTCGTGCGATGGTGCCAGCAAACCCCTTGCCCTGGGTCGTGCCAGTGACGTCCACCTTTTGACCGGCCGAGAAGATTTCTACACTGAGGACTTGGCCCGCAGCCAGCCCAGAGAGAGCATCGGGAGCAACCGGGAACTCACGCATAACTGAACCGGCTTCTACACCTGCCTTTGCTTAGTGGCCCGCTTGGGGCTTGGTGACCCGAGAAGCGCGCTTTTCACCGTGGGCAAGTTGGACGGCTGTGTAGCCGTCGGTCTCGACCGACTTGAGTTGGGTTACGCGGTTGTTTGACACGTCAATAACGGTGACAGGAATGGTGTCCCCATCGTCCGTAAAAATACGGGTCATGCCAACCTTGCGACCAAGAAGTCCAAGGCTCATTTTTTCTCCGATCCTGGCTGCGATTGGCCAGGGCTAAATAAACTTTATTCCAAAACTCTCCGGAAATTCCGGACAGCCCTCGATTTTATACAGTAACCACCAGTCTTGACAAGGGCTCGAAGCCCCCGAGTCCAATGGGTCGCTTCGAGGGTCCTCGGGGGGTTACTGCAGCTTGATCTCGACGTCGACTCCAGCGGGCAAGTCGAGCTTCATCAGGGCGTCGACCGTCTTGTCGGTGGGATCCACAATATCCATCAGTCGCTGGTGCGTCCGCAGTTCGAACTGGTCTCGCGAGGTCTTGTTGACGTGTGGGCTGCGCAGGATGTCAAAACGACGAAAGCGCGTGGGAAGCGGAACGGGGCCGCGCACCACCGCACCAGTTCGCTTGGCGGTATCAACGATCTCAAGAGCCGATTGATCAATGAGTTTGTAGTCGAAGGCTTTGAGTCGTATACGAATCTTTTGCTGCATTTGCTTCTCCAAAAAAGAGCGTCTAAAGAGCGGGCCCGAAACTTCTGGGTCTGGGAGGGCGGGCCACCCCCTCCCCGATCAGCCAGCTGCCTACTCGATGACTTTCGCGACGACGCCTGCGCCGACGGTTCTACCGCCTTCACGGATGGCAAAGCGCAGGCCCTGCTCCATTGCAATCGGGGCAATCAAGGTGACGA
>DAIPXU010000002.1:0-31145 GCA_036783055.1 Burkholderiaceae bacterium
GATCCCCACCCCCCATATCGACACCGTCTATGCACTGGCGAAGCTGCTTGAAAAGGTCACCCAGGAGCATCAGGGCTATGTCAAGATGCATTTCCTGAACTAAGGGGACACCCCATGCGCCGCCAACGAAATGCCCGAGTGATTGCCACCCTCGGTCCCGCCAGTTCGTCCCCCGAAATGATTCAGGCGCTCTACGAGGCAGGGGCGGATGTCTTTCGCTTCAATTTCAGCCATGGCACCCACGAGGACCATCGGGCGCGTTATGAGGCGGTGCGCGCCGTTGAGAATAAGATGGGCCGACCAATTGGGATTCTCGCTGATCTCCAGGGCCCCAAGCTTCGGGTGGGGGTCATGGCAGAGGGCAAGGCCGTGCTCGCCACCGGTGGCGAATTTACGCTCGATAACGACCCAACGCCTGGCAATTCCAACCGCGTCCATCTGCCCCATCCTGAGTTGTTTGTGGCGGTGGAGCCGGGCCAGTCTCTGCTGCTTGACGACGGCAAACTGCGACTCCAAGTACTGAGTAAATCGTCGACACAGATCAAGACAAAGGTCATCACCGGGGGACCACTCTCCGATCGCAAAGGCGTGAACGTGCCGGATGCAATCCTCCCCATTCCGGTTCTCACTGAGAAAGACCGTCGCGACCTCGATTTCGCCCTCTCACTCGGTGTGGAATGCGTGGCGCTCTCCTTCGTGCAACGTCCAGAAGACTTGCATGAGGCACGTCAGATCATTGGCGATCGTGCACTGCTCATGACCAAGCTCGAGAAGCCCCAGGCCATGGACCACCTCGATGAAATCGTTCGGCTCTCCGACTTGGTGATGGTGGCCCGCGGCGATCTTGGAGTGGAACTCCCCCCGGAGCGGGTGCCGATTGCCTCCAAGCGAATTCTTCGCATGTGCAGAGAGCAGGGCAAGCCCACGATTGTGGCCACCCAGATGCTGGAATCGATGATTTCTGCGCCGACGCCCACTCGGGCAGAGGCCTCTGATGTGGCCCACGCCATCTACGATGCGGCCGATGCAGTCATGCTCAGCGCCGAGTCGGCCAGCGGCCAATTCCCCGTTCAGGCGGTCTCAATGATGGACCGCATCATTCGAGAGGTCGAAGCCGATCCGCTCTATCGAACCCTCATCGATGCCCAACCGCCAAAGGCATTGCCCACTGCGGCCGATGCCATCTGTGCCGCGCTTCGCGGGGTGACCGAGGTAGTAGGCGCGACCACCACAGTCACCTACACCACTTCAGGTGCCACCAGCCTTCGCGCGGCACGGCAGCGGCCCACGGCCCCCATACTCTGCATGACTCCGAGCCTTCAAACCGCACGCCGCATGGCCTTCGTCTGGGGCGTGCACGCCAAGATCGTTCCCGATGTGAGTTCGGTCGATGAGATGGTGGATGCGGCCAAGGCAATGTCGGTCGAGGAGGGCTTTGCAAGGGCCGGTGACAAGATCGCCATTACGGCGGGAATGCCATTTGGCAAGCCAGGCACCACCAATTTGCTTCGGGTGGCCTCGGTCTAGCCCTGCCCAATTCTTACATGGTGGGCCGGTGAATCTTTCCAGCCTGCTTGAGCCGGCTCAGTGTCTCCGAGGAGATATTGAGATAGCTGGCCAGCTCCTTCTGGGGGAGCTTGTCGACCAACTCCGGATGCTTTCTGAGAAACCGCTGCACGCGCCCAGGGGCATCGAGTAGATGCAGCGTGATGGTGTGGGCCATGATTTCACTCATCAGTGACATCACTTCGTAGTTGAAGCTTGCCTTCAGCGGCGGGATCTTCTCCATAAACTCCACCCACTGCGGCAGCGCAAGCTTGGCGACTCGTGCCTTGGTCACCGCCACAATGCTGTAGGGGGTGGGTGTTTGCAATCTCCATGCCGCGTAACTGGTCTCCATATCCCTGGGCTCAGTAAACCGAAGGATCATGCGTTTGCCTTTGGGGTTGGTTACCACTCGCTTGAGAATGCCGTCGAGGAGAAAGTACTGTTCCATCTCCTTGACGCCCTGATGAAGAAGGAACTCACCCTTCTGGCGGTCCACAATGGAGAGCTGGGTCTCGAGCGCAGTGAGGTCCGCCTCGCCAAGGCCCTTGAGCACCATGTTCTGTCGAAGTTGAACCCGAATAACGTTTCGTTCCGGGTGGTTCGCGATAGCCGTCATATAAGCGTAAACCCGATATGGAAGAGGGGTCGAAAGCCCGCCTGGCGCCAAAAATTCCAAGAAAATTGACGCTTGTCAATGCTCTGCCACGGGATCGCTTCCTATCATAGCGTTGTTGTTGGACATCGCGTCCAGACCCAAATTCTTGAGCATTCCTGCTGATTGTGAGAACTGAGAGACCGTATGACAAACATTTCGGACGTGAACAATATTTCCAGCGGTGTTGAGCTCACCGATGGCTTCCATCTGGTCATTGACGCTCTCAAGCTCAACGACATCGACACCATCTTTGGCCTTCCTGGCATCCCCATCACGGACCTCACCCGCATGGCGCAGGCCGAGGGAATGCGTGTGATCTCCTTTCGCCATGAGCAGAATGCGGGCAATGCGGCGGCGATCGCAGGCTTTCTTACTCAGAAGCCAGGCATCTGCCTCACGGTTTCTGCTCCTGGCTTTCTCAACGGCCTCACAGCGCTCGCGAATGCAACGACCAACTGCTTTCCCATGATTCTTATCAGTGGCTCAAGTGAGCGCGAGATCGTGGATCTCCAGCAGGGCGACTATGAAGAGATGGATCAGTTGGCCATCGCCAAGCCACTCTGCAAGGCTGCATTCCGTGTTCTGCACGCAGAGGACATCGGCGTGGGCGTTGCACGCGCCATCCGAGCTGCTGTCTCGGGCCGGCCCGGTGGTGTCTACCTCGATCTCCCCGCTCGACTCTTCTCGCAGACCATGGATGCAGCCGCTGGCAAGGCCTCCCTGATCAAGGTAATTGATGCCGCGCCCCGCCAGATTCCCGCCAAAGAGGCTGTCGACCGTGCCCTCGGGCTTCTCAAGGCAGCCAAGAGGCCACTGATTCTCCTTGGCAAAGGTGCGGCCTATGCGCAGGCAGACGCCGAGATCACCGCCCTCGTTGAGAAGTCCGGCATTCCCTACCTCCCTATGTCCATGGCCAAGGGCGTGCTACCCGATACCCACGACTTGTCGGCTGCGGCCGCGCGCTCGTATGTCCTGGCCGAGGCCGACACCGTACTGCTCGTCGGTGCCCGTCTGCCCTGGCTCCTCTCACAGGGCAAGGGCAAGTCCTGGGGGGGCAAGGATTCGAAGGAGTGGGGCAAAAAGAAGTTCATTCAGATTGACATTGCTGCCACTGAGATGGACAGCAATGTGGCCATCGATGCGCCCCTGGTTGGCGACGTCTACTCATGTGTGACGGCCCTCTTGTCGGGAATGGGGTCGGGCTGGTCCAAGCCACCCGCAGACTGGATGAACGCCATCGAAGAGCGCAAGGCCAAAAATCTATCGAAGATGCTCGAGACGCTCTCGCAGAATCCGCCCGTCATGAATTTCCATAGTGCCCTGGCCGTCGTCAGAGACATTGTTGAGGCAAACCCAGAGGCGATTCTGGTCAATGAGGGAGCCAATGCCCTCGACTTCACCCGAAGCATTGTGAACATGTTCAGGCCCCGCAAGCGCCTCGATGTGGGCACCTGGGGCGTCATGGGCATTGGCATGGGTTTTTGTGTGGGGGCGGCCGTGGTCACCGGCAAGCCGGTCATTGCCATCGAGGGCGACAGCGCCTTTGGATTCAGTGGCATGGAGGTCGAGACCATCTGTCGATACAACCTGCCAGTCTGCATCGTCATCTTCAACAACAACGGCGTCTATCGTGGCACCGATGTCAATCCCACAGGGGGCCCCGATGTGGCGCCCACGGTCTTTGTGAAGGGTTCGCGCTACGACAAGATGATGGAGGCCTTCGGTGGTGTCGGTTACCACGCCACAACACCCGCGGAACTGAGAAAGGCCATGGAGGAGTCGATTCGCTCGGGCAAACCCACCCTGATTAATGCAGTCATCGATGAGACAGCGGGCACCGAGAGTGGACGCATCACCAGTCTGAACCCAGCCACTGCTGCCATCAAGAAAAAGTAAGACCTTAAGTACCTTCAGATATCGCAACGAGGAGAGTAGAAATGTCCGGAATCAAGCCCCTAAAAGGCATCAAAGTCATCGACTTCACCCATGTGCAAGCGGGCCCTGCATGCACCCAGCTCATGGCCTGGTTCGGTGCAGACGTGATCAAGGTGGAGCGTCCCGGTTCGGGTGATGTCACCCGCACCCAGCTGCGTGATATCCCTGAGGCCGATGCGCTCTACTTCACGATGCTCAACAGCAACAAGCGCTCGCTCACGCTCGACACCAAAACCCAGCAGGGCAAGGAGGTGCTCGAGAAGCTCATCAAGGAGTCCGATGTCCTGGTGGAGAACTTTGCACCCGGCGCCCTCGATCGCATGGGCTTTACCTGGGAGCGTATTCAGGAACTCAATCCCAAGATGATTGTGGCCTCGGTCAAAGGCTTCAGCGATGGCCACCACTACGAGGATCTCAAGGTCTACGAGAACGTGGCCCAGTGCGCCGGCGGCGCGGCCTCCACCACCGGCTGGTGGGATGGCCCCCCGACAGTGAGCGGTGCCGCGCTTGGCGACAGCAACACCGGTATGCATCTGGCGATTGGAATTCTTACGGCCATTATTGGTCGTCAGCAGACGGGCAAAGGCCAGCGCGTCTCTTGCTCCATGCAAGACGCGGTGCTCAATCTCTGCCGCGTTAAGTTGCGCGACCAGCAACGTCTCGATCGTCTTGGATTCTTGGAAGAGTATCCCCAGTATCCCCACGGCAAGTTCAGCGATGTCGTTCCGCGTGGGGGCAATGCCGGCGGCGGTGGTCAGCCAGGATGGGTTTTGAAGTGCAAGGGCTGGGAGACCGATCCCAATGCGTATATCTATTTCACGATCCAGGGCCATGCCTGGGAGCCCATCTGCCGTGCACTTGGCAAGCCCGAGTGGATCGATGACCCCGCCTACAACACGCCCCGTGCGCGCCAAGACAAGATCTTCGATATCTTTGCCTTCATCGAGAACTGGCTCTCCGAGAAGACCAAGTACGAGGCCGTCGATATTCTTCGCAAGTTCGACATTCCCTGTGCACCGGTTCTCTCCATGAAAGAAATCGCTGCAGACCCATCGCTTCGGGCCAGCGGCTCGATTGTCGAGGTCGACCACAAGGTCTACGGCAAGTACCTCACAGTCGGCAGCCCCATTAAGTTCTCCGATCTAAAGCCCGAGATCACCGCGGCGCCCCTGCTTGGCGAGCACACCGACCAGGTGCTGGCCGAGTTGGGTTACTCGCAGGATCAGATCAAGTCGATGCATGAGGGCAAGGTTGTTTAAGCATTTCCTGTTGTGATGTCTGAAGCCCCCCGATCCATCGGGGGCGCTTCATTTTTGCCCCCGAAAGGGGGCTTTTTTCTCCGGGACAGTTGATGAACGATCTTGTGATTCCGATCAAAGTGGAGGGGCCCACCAAGCAACGTCGCCGCGAGGCGCCAAAGGGCCGGGGCGTCGACCCCCAGGCCTTGGCAGAGGTACAGGCCCTGCTCGGCAATGAGTCGCGGGATTCGCAATATCTCATTGAGCACCTCCACAAACTCCAGGACAAGTTTCTTCATCTCTCTGCGCGCCACCTGGCTGCCCTGGCCAAGGAAATGCGACTCGCCCAGACCGAGGTCTATGAGGTCGCCAGTTTTTATCACCATTTCGACATCGTGAGGGAGGGCGACACGCCACCGGCCGCACTCACGGTCCGCGTCTGCGATGGGCTCTCATGCGAGATGGCGGGTGCCCAAGCCCTATTGGAGAAACTGCCCAAACTTCTGGGCAAAGACGTTCGTGTGATTCATGCACCTTGCATTGGCCGATGCGAGCAGGCCCCGGCCGCGGTGGTGCATCAGCACCCAGTCCCGAATGCAACGGTTGAGACTGTTGCTCGTGCAGTCAAAGACAAGAAGACCAGTCACATTCACAGTGGCCACATTGAGATGGCCGATTACATTGCCCAGGGCGGTTACGGCCTGCTCAAAGACTGCCATGGCGGGAAGCGCTCCATCGAGGACGTGATCAAGGCCATGGAAGATTCCGGACTCCGGGGCCTCGGGGGTGCCGGATTTCCAGCGGGTCGCAAGTGGCGCATCGTTCGCGATCAGGCGGCCCCGCGACTGATGGCCGTGAATATCGACGAGGGCGAACCGGGCACCTTCAAGGACCGCTACTACCTTGAGCAGGACCCCCATCGATTCCTCGAAGGAATGCTGATCGCCGCCTGGGCCGTGGGCATTGAGGCCATCTATATCTACCTGCGTGACGAGTACCACGGCCTGCGGGCCATGCTCGAGAGTGAACTTGCCAAGCTCAAGGCGAATGCTCCGATCGCCGAATTGCCCCTCATTGAACTCCGACGCGGCGCAGGCGCATACATCTGCGGGGAAGAGTCGGCGATGATCGAATCCATCGAGGGCAAGCGCGGAATGCCGCGACTGCGCCCTCCCTATGTCGCCCAGGTGGGGCTGTTTGGGCGGCCCACGCTCGAGCACAACTTCGAGACCCTCTTCTGGGTGCGAGAGATTCTTGAGAGGGGCGGCGCCTGGTTTGCGTCCCATGGTCGCAATGGGCGCAAGGGCCTGCGTTCATTCTCGGTGTCGGGGCGGGTGAAGAACCCTGGCGTGAAGCTCGCACCGGCTGGAATCACCATTCAAGAACTTATCGATGAATTCTGCGGTGGCATGCTCGATGGACACCAGTTTTATGGGTACCTCCCGGGGGGCGCCTCTGGCGGAATACTGCCCGCCCACATGAACAACATTCCCCTGGATTTCGACACCCTGCAGCCCTATGGCTGTTTCATTGGATCGGCGGCCGTGGTGGTGCTCTCCAATCACGACACGGCCAAGAAGGCAGCGCTCAACACCATGCGCTTCTTTCAAGACGAGTCCTGTGGCCAATGCACTCCGTGTCGAACGGGGACCGCAAAGGTAGTTCATATGCTCGAGCGCGACGAGTGGGACACCGAGAAGCTCCACGATCTCTCCACCGTGATGCGCGATGCATCGATTTGTGGCCTGGGTCAAGCGGCCCCCAATCCATTCGACTGTGTCGTTAAGTATTTCCCACATGAGTTGGGTACGGGCAGAGGAGCAGGGCGATGAACGCAATCACCAAGGTCGAGACCGTGAACCTTGCCGCCACCGAGGTGAGCTTTAGCATCAATGGCAAAGAGGTTAAAGGCTTCGCCCACGAAACCATCCTGGATGTGGCCAAGAGAAACGGCGTGGCCATCCCCCACCTCTGTTACAAAGACGGCCTGGAGCCGGCAGGCAACTGCCGTGCTTGCGTGGTTGAGATCGATGGCGAGCGAGTCCTTGCGCCGTCCTGCTGTCGCCATCCATCCAACAACATGAAGGTCACGACCAATAGTGATCGCGCAGAGAAGTCTCAGAAGATGGTGCTTGAACTGCTTCTGTCTGACATGCCAGAGGCCGACTACACTCGCCACAACGAGGTGGACTTCTGGGCCGAGAAACTCGGTCTGGGCAAGCCTCGCTTTGCACCGCGCACCCAGGTGGTGGCCGACCACTCCCACCCGGCCATTTCGGTCAATCTCGATGCCTGTATACAGTGCACTCGCTGTCTTCGGGCATGTCGCGATGAGCAAGTCAACGATGTGATTGGTCTTGCCTTCCGGGGTGAGCATGCAAAGATCGTCTTTGATATGGACGACCCCATGGGGGCATCGACCTGCGTGGCCTGTGGTGAGTGTGTTCAGGCCTGTCCCACCGGCGCCCTCATGCCCGCCCGCGATGTCGGCCTGACCGCGCCAGATAAAAAAGTCGATTCTGTCTGTCCCTATTGCGGTGTGGGGTGTCAACTCACCTACAACATCAAAGACAACAAGATTCTCTTTGTCGAGGGCCGAGACGGCCTGGCCAACCACAAGCGCCTCTGTGTGAAGGGGCGTTACGGGTTCGATTACGCCCACCATCCTCAGCGCCTCACCAAACCCCTGATTCGGCGCAAGGATGCACCGCCGAAGTCGGGCGATTTCGCCATGGACCCAGACCGTGTCATGGAGGTCTTCCGCGAGGCCAGTTGGGAGGAGGCCTTGGAGTTCGCAGGCGGTGGCTTGAAGCGTATTCGAGATCAGCATGGCAAGCGGTCACTCGCTGGCTTTGGCTCGGCCAAGGGCAGCAACGAAGAGGCCTATCTCTTCCAGAAGTTGGTTCGAACGGGTTTCGGCTCCAACAACGTCGACCACTGCACGCGCCTCTGCCACGCCTCTTCGGTGGCGGCCCTGCTCGAGGGCCTGGGGTCGGGTGCGGTCTCGAACCCGGTCATGGACGTGACGCAGGCCGAGGTCGTGATCATCATCGGGGCCAATCCCACGGTCAATCACCCCGTGGCCGCGACATGGATGAAGAACGCGGCCAAGAATGGCACCAAGTTCATCATCATGGATCCGCGCAAGACAGACCTTGCACGCTATGCCTATCGGTTCTTGCAGTTCAAGGCCGACACCGACGTGGCCCTGCTCAATGCCATGATGAATGTGATTGTGACCGAGGGCCTCGTCGACAAGGACTTCATCGCAAGCCGAACGATTGGCTACGAGGAACTTGAGAAGAATGTTCGCGAGTACAGCCCAGATCGCATGGCACCCATCTGTGGAATCGATGCCGAGACCATCCGCCATGTGGCGAGGCTCTATGCCACCTCCAAGGGCTCGATGATTCTCTGGGGCATGGGCGTCTCTCAGCATGTGCACGGCACCGACAACGCCCGTTGCCTGATTGCGCTCTCTCTGATGACCGGCCAGATTGGCAAGCCCGGGTCGGGACTCCACCCCTTGCGTGGCCAGAACAATGTCCAGGGCGCATCCGATGCGGGCCTGATTCCCATGGTCTACCCCGATTATCAAAAGGTAGTGGACCCCAAGGTGCGCGAGCGCTTTGCCAAGGCCTGGGGTGTTCCTGTGGAGTCGCTCGATGACTAGCCGTGCCTCACGTTGGTCGAGTTCATGCAGGCCATTGATCGGGGCGAAATCCGTGGCATGTATGTGCAGGGTGAGAACCCGGCCATGTCCGATCCCGATGCCAACCATGCCCGGCACAGCCTCGCCTCGCTCGAGCACCTGGTGGTCCAAGACATCTTTCTCACCGAGACCGCTTACTTGGCCGATGTCATCCTGCCAGCGAGTGCCTTCCCCGAGAAGACCGGCACCTTCACCAATACGGATCGACTGGTGCAACTGGGCCGCCAGGCCAGCGACCCGCCGGGCGATGCGCGGCAAGACCTCTTCATCATTCAGGACATCGCACGCAAACTGGGTCTGACCTGGAATTACTCACATGTCTCTGAAGTCTTTGACGAGATGCGCCACACAATGCCGAGTATTGGCGGAATGACTTGGGAGCGACTCGAGCGTGAACATGCGGTGACCTACCCGTGCGTGAAAGAGGGCGATCCCGGCGATCGCATCATATTCACTGAAGGCTTCCCCACCGAGACGGGCAAGGCCCGTTTTGTTCCGGCCGACATCATCCCTGCCAATGAGCGACCCGATGACGACTACCCCATGGTGCTCATTACGGGCCGTCAACTCGAACACTGGCATACGGGCAGCATGACGCGTCGGGCCACGGTGCTCGATGCCATTGAGCCCGATCCAGTCGCCATGGTTCATCCTCTTGACCTCGAGACCATTGGCGCAAAGCCCGGAGATGTCATCACACTTGAGTCCCGCCGTGGCAAGGTCAGCCTCTACGCTCGGGCCGATGAGGGGTCGCCGAGGGGGGCTGTTTTCGTGCCCTTCTGTTATTACGAGGCGGCCATCAATCGCCTCACGAACTCGGCACTCGATCCCTTCGGGAAGATCCCCGAGTTCAAGTACTGCGCCATTCGAATTCAGTCGGGGGGAGAGCCACCCAAGCAGGTCAGCTACGGTGGGGGTCAGATCCTAGAGGGGGTCTTGGAGCGCTTCAAAGCCCGCTCTTGAAAATCGGTTGGGGAGTCCCCATCTGCTGAAAAGAATGATTTTTCAGAAGAGGGATTCCCCATGAATCAAAAATCAGCGGAGTCGAGCAAGCCCGAGGGCCCGGCCGATTCGCAGGGGGCCGCAGAGGCCAGAGTGGAGCATGCGGCCCATTCGTCCTCGGGCGAGGCCGGTGAGGTGGACTCCAATTCAGCGGCCCAGCCAGAGGCCGGCGCGTCGGCCGATGGCTCGGCATCCCCCAGCCTCGAGTCGCTGGCTGCACGAATTGCCGAGTTAGAGGACCAGCGTATCCGCCAGGCGGCAGAGATCGAGAACATGCGGCGGCGCCACAGCCAGGAGCTGGGCAATGCCAGCAAATTTGCCATTGAATCCTTTGCCGAGGCGCTGCTGCCGGTGGCCGACAGCTTGGAGATGGCGCTATCGGTTCAGGGCCAGACCCAGGCGGGGCTTCAGAGTGGGGTGGAACTCACGCTGCGCCAACTCCAACAGGCCTTTGAGCGGGGCCGAATGACCATACTCAATCCCGTTGGAGAGAAATTCGACCCCAATCGCCACCAGGCCGTCTCGATGGTCGATGGGGCGGCCTCGGATCCGCCGGTGGCCTCTGGCCACGTGGTGGCGGTGATGCAGAAGGGCTATCTCATCGGTGAGCGGGTGCTTCGCCCCGCCCTGGTGGTGGTGGCCTCTTGAAATCCCAGCAATCACCCCCACTTTAAAAGCATTCACGGGCCCAGAGCGCCCTTTTTAAAAGGAAACAGACATGGCAAAGATCATTGGCATCGACTTGGGAACCACCAACTCTTGTGTGGCGGTGATGGAGGCGGGTCAACCCAAAGTCATCGAGAACAGCGAGGGGGCGAGGACCACCCCTTCGATCATCGCGTACATGGACGATGGCGAGATTCTGGTTGGTGCGCCCGCCAAGCGGCAGGCGGTCACCAACCCGAAGAACACCCTCTATGCAGTCAAGCGCCTGATTGGCCGGAAGTTTCAAGACAAAGAGGTACAGAAAGACATCGATCTCATGCCTTTTGAAATCACCAAGGCCGAGAATGGAGATGCCTGGGTGACGGTCCGGGACAAGCGCCTGGCGCCCCCGCAGGTCTCTGCCGAAGTGCTTCGCAAGATGAAGAAGACGGCCGAGGACTACCTGGGCCACGAGGTAACCGAGGCCGTTATTACCGTGCCCGCCTATTTCAACGATGCCCAACGTCAGGCCACGAAAGATGCTGGACGCATTGCTGGGCTCGACGTCAAGCGAATCATCAATGAGCCCACCGCTGCAGCACTTGCCTTCGGTCTGGACAAGGCCGCTGGCAAAGACCGCAAGGTGGCGGTCTACGACCTCGGTGGTGGCACTTTCGATGTTTCGATTATTGAGATCGCCGATGTCGATGGCGAGAAGCAGTTCGAGGTTCTCTCGACCAACGGAGACACTTTCCTGGGTGGTGAGGACTTCGACCAGCGCATCATCGACCACATCATCGACGAGTTCAAAAAGACCAACGGGGTTGATCTCTCCAAGGACCCCTTTGCACTTCAGCGAATCAAGGCAGCCGCCGAGCGGGCAAAGATCGAACTCTCCTCGAGCCAGCAGAGTGAGCTCAATGAGCCCTACATTGCCATGGCCAATGGCGCACCGGTCCACCTCACCTTCAAGCTCACGCGCGCCAAACTCGAGTCCCTCGTCGATGACCTAATCAGCGGCACCATCGAGCCTTGCAAGATCGCCATGAAGGATGCCGGCGTGTCGGCCTCTGACATCGATGACGTGATTCTGGTGGGTGGCATGACCCGCATGCCCAAGGTGCAAGATGCCGTGAAGAATTTCTTCGGCAAGGAGCCCCGCAAAGATGTCAATCCCGATGAGGCCGTGGCGGTGGGTGCGGCCATTCAGGGCGCAGTGCTGGCGGGTGACCGCAAGGACGTTCTGCTACTCGATGTGACACCTCTTTCCTTGGGCATCGAGACCCTGGGCGGCGTGATGACCAAGATGATTCATAAAAACACCACCATCCCAACGAAGTTCTCGCAGGTCTTCTCGACCGCCGATGACAATCAACCAGCGGTCACAATCAAGGTCTACCAGGGCGAGCGCGAGATTGCCAATGCCAACAAGATGCTCGGCGAGTTCACCCTCGAGGGCATCCCACCCTCGCCCCGTGGCACGCCACAGATTGAAGTCACCTTCGACATCGACGCCAACGGCATCTTGCATGTCTCGGCAAAGGACAAGGCCACCGGCAAGGAGAACAAGATCACCATCAAGGCCAACTCGGGCCTCTCTGAGGCGGAGATTGCCAAGATGGTCGCAGACGCGGAGGCCAATGCCGCCGACGACAAGAAGCGAATTGAGCTGGTGCAGGCCCGAAACACGGGCGAGGCCATGGTTCATTCGGTCAAGAAGTCGCTCGATGAGCATGCCGACAAGGTCGATGCCGATGAAAAGGCAAAAATCGAGGAGGCCGTCAAGGAACTCGAGGCCGTATTGCAGTCTGAAGACAAAGAGGCCATTGAGGCCAAGACCGATAACCTGATGAAGGCATCCCAGAAACTCGGTGAGAAGGTCTATGCCGAAGCACAAGCGGCCGCGGCCGGAGGAGCCGGTGCTGCTGCCGGCGGGTCCGCATCCGCGGGTGGCAAGGCCGACGATGTCGTGGATGCCGAGTTCAAGGAGGTGAAGCGCGACTAAGCTCTAAACAGCTGGTTGACGCGGTTTTATGGCCAAACGCGACTACTACGACGTCCTTGGGGTGCCCAAGAATGCGTCGGACGATGACTTAAAGAAGGCCTACCGAAAGCTGGCGATGAAGTTCCACCCGGATCGCAATCCAGGTGATGCCAGTGCAGAAGAGAAATTCAAGGAGGCCAAAGAGGCCTACGAGATGCTCTCGGATGCCGAGAAGCGGGCGGCCTACGATCGATTCGGCCACGCGGGGGTGGATCCCAATGCAGGGGGCGGCCAGGATTTCGGTGGCGTTGCAGATGCCTTTGGTGACATCTTCGGCGACATATTTGGCGGCACCAACCGTGGCGGTCGGGGCGGGGGCGGCCGCTCGAATGTCTATCGCGGCAGCGACCTGCGCTACTCAATGGAGGTCAGCCTTGAGCAGGCGGCAGCGGGCCACACCACAGAGATTCGCATTCCCAGCTGGGAGGGGTGCACCACCTGCAGTGGCACCGGTGCAAAGCCAGGCACATCATCGGAGACCTGCAAGACCTGCGGGGGCCAGGGCCAGGTGCGCATGCAGCAGGGCTTCTTCTCCATTCAGCAGACATGTCCGACCTGTCATGGATCGGGAAAGACCATCCCCAACCCCTGCACGGCCTGCGATGGTGTCGGACGTGTTCGCAAGCAAAAGACCCTTGAGGTCAAGATCCCCGCGGGTATCGATGATGGAATGCGGATTCGCTCGGCAGGAAACGGCGAGCCCGGTGTGAACGGAGGCCCGCCGGGCGATCTCTATGTCGAGATCTCGGTCAAGCAGCATCGGGTCTTTCAGCGCGAGGGCGATGACCTCCATTGCGAGGTCCCGGTGAGTTTTGCCCGCGCGGCCTTGGGTGGGAATGTCGATGTCCCCACGCTCAATGGCAAGGCGAGTTTTGAACTTCCCGAGGGCACTCAGACGGGCAAGACCTTCCGTTTGCGGGGCAAAGGCATCAAGAATGTTCGAACCAGTCTCGCAGGCGACCTCTACTGCCACGTGCTGGTGGAGACACCGGTAAAACTCTCGGAGAAACAGAAAGAATTGCTCGAAGCCTTTGAGGCCTCGCTCGAGGAGGGCGGCGATCGCCATAGCCCCCAAAGCAAGGGCTGGATGGACAAGGTTCGCGAGTTCTTTAACTGATGTTTAGCCTGGAGCCGATGGGGTGGGCGATTCTCATCGCCTCCGCATTGGTGATGGTCAGCGTGTTGGCGGGGCTCGTGGCCTCACGCACCGGCCTCCCCCTTCTTCTTATCTTCTTGGTCATCGGGATGCTCGCGGGCGAAAACGGGCCCGGTGGCATTGCCTTCGATGACCATCGCCTGGCCTTCTGGTTTGGCAATGTGGCCTTGGCGGTCATTCTCTTGGATGGCGGGCTGCGCACTCAGATGAGCACGTTCCGTGTGGCGCTCAAACCATCGCTGGTGCTTGCCACCCTGGGGGTTGTTCTCTCGTGCGTCATTCTGGCCACTCTCTTGCACTGGGTGACTCCACTGAGTTGGCCACATGCATTGTTGATTGGTGCAATTGTCTCGTCCACCGATGCAGCCGCGGTCTTCTCACTGCTGGGCAGCGCCGGCATCCGTCTCAATGAACGCATCTCCGCCACCCTGGAGATCGAGTCTGGCCTGAACGATCCAATGGCGGTCTTCCTGACCTTGGTGGCGATTGGTTTTGTGGCCAGCGGCATGTCCAGTTTTGGCCTTGGTGATTTCGCCATGGCACTGGCTCAGCAGGCAGGAGTGGGCTGGCTGGTGGCCTATGGGGGCTACTTTGCATTTGCCAAGATGCTCAAGTGGCTCAAGGCCGAATCTGCACACAACCCGGGGCTGGGCGCCATTCTTTTGGTGGCCGGTGGCCTGGTTCTCTATGGCGCCTCTACAGCCTTTGGCGGTTCGGGCTTCCTCACGGTCTATCTCTTTGGCCTCTTCTTTGGCAATCGCCGCTCGCGCTATGTGAAGACAGTCATCCCCGCGATGGATGGACTGGCTTGGCTGTCTCAGGCCTGTATGTTTCTGTTGCTGGGACTGCTTGCAACGCCGGCAAGATTTCTCGACAACCTCTGGGTGGGAATCGCCGCGGCGTTCGTATTGATGTTCATCGCTCGACCGCTTGCGGTCTGGGTCAGCCTGCTGCCATTTCGCTTTGGATGGAAAGAGTCGACCCTCATCGCATGGGTGGGCCTGCGTGGGGCGGTCCCCATCATTCTTGCCATCTTCCCCATCATGGCGGGTGTCGATCCCGATCGCACCATGATGCATCTGGCGCTGATGGTGGTTATTTCATCTCTGGTTTTTCAAGGCTGGAGCCTGGGCTACGTGGCCAAGCGCCTAGACCTATTGCTGCCCGATCAGGCCGACCCCGTTGCCAAACGCAAGGCCTTTGGTGACTTCGGCCTCTTGGGAAGCGCCGTGATGCGCGATATTGCAGATTTCTACGGCCTATCGCTACAAGAGCATGAGTTCGACCTCACTCTCTCCGAGTGGACCCAGCAGCAACTCGGAAAGCCTGCGGTGATAGGCGACCAGGTGCATCGGAGCGGAGTCTGCTTCACTGTGACCACCCTGGATAAGTCGGGGGGCATTGAGCGGGTGGGCATCAAGGCCGATGAACCCAAGCCGATGGCATCCTAAATCTCTAGGACCTGCGGCCCCGCGAGCGATCCAACGTTTCGATCTATTTGCGTGGGTCAAGCCGCAGCAACTTGCCGTTGTTGTCGTCGGTCAGTAAATAAATCAAGCCATCGGGACCCACTCGGACATCGCGAATTCGGCCATGTTGTCCAACCATCAACCGCTCCTCGGCAACGATTCGATTGTCTTGGTGCTCGAGCCGAATCAAGGCCTGTGAGCGAAGGCCTCCCACAAAGAGGCTGTTGCTCCATCCACGGTAGCGATTGCCCGAATAGAAGGCCATCCCAGAGGGAGCGATCGAGGGCACCCAGATGTGAATCGGCTGCACCATTCCTGCCTTCTGAATGCCCTCACCGATCTTGGTGCCCGTGACGTAGTTCACGCCATAGGTAATCGTGGGCCACCCGTAATTGCGGCCGGCGCGAATGATGTTGATCTCGTCTCCACCCTGCGGCCCATGCTCATGGGTCCAGATCTCCCCGGTGGCGGGGTGCACGGCCGCGCCCTGTATGTTTCGGTTGCCACGGCCAAAGACTTCTGGTGGCACCGATCCGTTGCCAACAAAGGGGTGGCTGCTTGGGATGCGACCATCGTCGGGGAGGCGGATCACAGAGCCGGCAGGGTCGTTGTCTTTCTGTGCACGGTCCTCGTCGCCTCGGTCTCCGAGCGTGAGGTAGAGAAACCCGTCTCGATCAAAAACAATTCGACCGCCGAAGTGTCGACCACCGCGTGATTTTGGCTGCATGGAAAAAAGAGTCTCCATCTCGATCAGCCGATGCCCATCGAGCTTTGCACGAACCAGGGCTGTGCCTGAAGACGATAGCCTGCCGCCCAACTGCCCTTCGCTAAAGGAGAGGTAAACCCAGCCGTTTCTAATGAAACCCGGATGCACGGCCACATCGAATAGACCGCCTTGTCCATCGACTTCGATATTCTTTGGAAGCCCCTCGATTGGGCGTGGGTCGAGGCGAAAGTCCTTTGAGACACGACGAAGCCGTCCCTCCCTCTCGGTGATGAGCATCTCTCCATTGGGCAGCCATGCCATGGCCCAGTGGTGCTCGAGGCCAGAGAGCAGTTCGCGAACCTGGAATGCTTGTGTCTTGGTCTCGGGTCGAAGCAGGAGTTTGGATTGACTGGGCAGCTGCAGCGCTGCCGCTGTGAGCACGACGGCCGTGCGTTGCTGGGCCTGAACGGAACCCGCGATGGCCACAGCCAGAATAATCAAATGAGAGAGTCGCATGGGTCTGAGAGGGTGGAGGGCGGAAAGAGAGGCGTATGACGTTAAAATCACACACTATGAAGAAGCTAGAGCATTAGGTTGAGAGGGTCATTTTCGAAAGCAGCTGGAAACTCGAGATTTTTTTTGCGGATCTCGGCGCGGCGCTGCTCATCTACGCCATCTCCTTTCTGAAGAAGTTCTACAAAGTCGCAATCGCCATGCCCGTGATGTCGGACAACGACATGATTCTGGCCATGCTCGCCCTGATCGATGCCGCACTCGTCGCGAGCCTTCTGGTGATGGTCATGCTCTCGAGCTACGAAAACTTTGTGAGCCGGTTCGACGTGAACGCCACAGAGATCTCCTGGATGAGCAAGCTCAATTCCGGCAGTCTGAAGATTAAGGTTGCGGCGTCCATTGTGGCCATCTCATCGATTCACCTGCTGCAGGTCTTTCTCAATATTCAACAATATGAGACCGAGCGCGTGCTCTGGCTCACCATCATCCATATGGTCTTTGTGGTCTCGGCCCTGCTCATGGCCTATCTGGAGCGACTGATGTCTGGAAAGCCGGAGTAGACACATGGGCAACGCCTTTGAGCGTTTCATTGTCTCCCTGACCGAGGCTGTGGAGAAGGCCAACACCGAGTCGGCTGTTGTTGACGAGGCCCGAGAGGCACTGGCCAAACTTCTCGCAGAGCGAGATTGGCTCGATCCAATTTTTCAAGAACCCGGTGATCCTTATTACCGACAGTATCTTCTCTATCGAGACCCACTCGATCGGTTTTCAGTCCAGAGTTTTGTCTGGGGACCGGGCCAGTCCACACCGGTTCATGACCACACAGTCTGGGGTCTGGTGGGGGTCTACCAGGGCGCAGAGAAATGCCAACGCTACAGACGGTTGGCCTCTGGCGAGTTGGTCCCCCACGGCGATGAGCAGATTCTTGCAGTCGGTCAGATCGACCATGTCTCACCCTCGGTGGGTGACATTCACACCGTGCGCAATGCACACGACGATCGCGTGAGCATCAGTATTCATGTCTATGGCGCAGACATTGGGAAGGTGGAGCGCCATGTCTTCGATCTGAAGACAGGCGCGGTCAAGCCTTTTGTATCGGGCTACTCTACGCCCCGAGCGCTTTCTTAATCTGCTCTAGGGCGTTTGGATCTTCCAGGGTTGTCATGTCACCAGGGTCGCGGCCCTCGGCCAGGGCCTGCATGGCACGACGAAGGAGTTTGCCGGACCGGGTCTTTGGCAACAAGTTCACGAAGTGAACCCGGGCGGGGCGACCAATGGCGCCCAACTCTTTGTCCACCGTGGCCATGATGGCCTTCTCTTCGGCCGCGCGGCCTGATTCATCGGCGGTCTTGCTGGTGTCTTTCAAGACAGCAAAGGCCACGGGCACCTGGCCCTTGAGCGAGTCGGCCACGCCTACCACGGCCACTTCGGCCACGTTGCTATGGGCCTGAATGGCCTCTTCAATTTCCCGCGTGCCCAGGCGGTGCCCCGCCACATTAATGACATCGTCGGTGCGGCCCAGGATGAATAGATAGCCATCTTTGTCGCGGGTGGCGTAGTCGAAGGTGGAGTACATCAGGGCACCGGGCACCGCAGAGAAATAGGTCTTCACGAAGCGGTCGTCATCGCCCCAGACGGTCTGCAGGCATCCTGGCGGAAGGGGCGGCGCAATGCAGAGCATGCCCTTTTCATCGGCCCCCACCTCCTTGAAACTTGCCTCATCGATGAGTCGGACGTCATAGCCATAGACTGGAAAGCTTGGGCTGCCAAACTTTGTCTCGGTGACATCGATGCCATGCTGGGCCGACAAAATGGGCCAGCCAGTCTCGGTCTGCCAATAGTTGTCGATGATTTTCACGCCACCAAGCGCATCGGAAATCCAACGTGCGGTGGGCTCATCGAGGGGCTCACCGGCCAGAAAGAGTCGACGCAACTTGCTGGTGTTGTGTCGCGTCATGAAGCTTGGGTCTTGCTTCTTAAGGACGCGGGCAGCGGTGGGTGAGGAGAACATGGTGGTGACTTCATGCTTCTCGACAATCGACCACCAGACCGCTGGGTCGGGACGAATGGGCAGGCCCTCATAGACCACCGTGGTGGAGCCATTGATCAGTGGTGCATAAACAATATAAGAGTGGCCCACCACCCAGCCGATGTCGGAGGTGGTGAACATCGCTTCCCCCGGTTTGCAGTCGTAGATATGCCGCATAGAGGCGGCGAGTGCCACGGCATACCCACCGGTGTCGCGCTGCACGCCCTTGGGCTTCCCAGTGGTGCCCGAGGTGTAGAGGATGTAACTGGGGTCGGTGGACAGCAGGGGCTCGCAGGGCACAGTGGCCTTCGCATGCTGCGCACGCAGGGGACCATATTCGACATCGCGACCAGCCACCAGGTCGAGTGGTGCCAGCCCACGGTTGACCAACAAGACCTTGCTTGGAGGTGTCTTGGAGAGGCGGCAGGCCTCATCGACCAGGTGCTTGTAGGGCACCTCTTTCCCGCCGCGCATGCCTGCATCCGATGAGACCATGAGCACGGGGGTCGCGTCGTCGATCCGGGCCGCGAGTGAGGGGGCGGCGAAGCCGCCGAAGACCACCGAGTGAATGGCTCCAATTCGGGCACAGGCGAGCATCGCGAAGATGGCCTCTGCAATCATCGGCATGTAGATGAGCACCCTCGAGCCCTTGGTCACGCCAAGCGACTGCATGGTCGCAGCCATGGTCTGGACCTCCTGGTGCAACTGGGCAAAGGTATAGACCCGCTCCTCGTTGGTCTCGGTGGAGATATACACCAGGGCCTTCTGGCCAGCGCGATCCTTTAAATGCCGATCGACCGCGTTATGGCAGAGGTTGGTTTTGCCACCCACGTACCAACGGGCGAAGGGTGGTTTGGAGAAATCCAATACCTGGCCCGGCTTCTCGAACCAGTCGATCAGGGCCGCCTGCTCACCCCAGAATGCCTCACGCGATTGAATCGACTGGGCGTGGACCCCCGCCAGCTTTGTATTTGCGTATGCCACTGCCATGGTTGTCTCCTTGCCCTATTTGTTGTTCACCAAATGGCTGGGCTGCACATTGGGCGATGCAATCTAAATCTGTTCCACGGGTACGAAGACCCATCCCTCCATTAAAACGCGAGCACTTCGACTCATGATGGCCTTGGTAATTGTCCACTCGCCATCCTTCTGCTGCGCCTGGGCACCAACCCGAAGCGTTCCCGATGGGTGACCGAAGCGAACCGCATCACGGCCCCCCCCGCCAGCGGCCTGGTTGACCAGCGTGCCGGGAATGGCTGCAGCCGCACCGATGGCCACAGCGGCTGTGCCCATCATGGCATGGTGAAGCTTGCCCATGGAGAGAGCCCGAACAAGGAGGTCAACATCTGAGGCGGCCACGGACTTGCCACTCGATGCGGTGTAGGAGGCTGGCTTGGCCACGAATGCAATCTTTGGTGTGTGCTGCCGACCACTGGCCTGCTCGGGACTCTTGATGAGGCCCATTCGCACGGCCCCGTGGGCTCGAATCGTCTCAAAGAAGGCCAGGGCCTCGGGGCTGCCATTGATCGCGTCTTGCAGTTCAGTGCCGGTATAACCAATGGCCTGGGCCTCAACAAAAATGGTGGGAATGCCTGCGTTGATCATGGTGGCCTGCAGGGTGCCGATGCCAGGAACGTCGAGGGCATCGATGAGATTACCGGTCGGGAACATGGCCCCTTCCGCACCTTCTTCTTCGGCCGCGGGGTCAATGAACTCGAGCTGAACTTCAGCGGCGGGGAAGGTCACCCCGTCGAGCTCGAAGTCACCTGACTCTTGGACTTGGCCATTGACCATGGGAACGTGGGCGACGATGGTCTTCTGAATATTGGCCTGCCAGATTCGTATGGTGGCCATCCCATTCCGCGGAATGCGGCTGGCATCGACGAGGCCCTTGCGAATAGCGAATGGGCCCACGGCCGCAGAGAGGTTCCCGCAGTTGCCGCTCCAGTCAACGAATGCGGAGTCGATGGAGACTTGTCCGAAGAGGTAGTCGACATCATGGTCGGCTCTGCTGCTCTTGGAGAGGATCACGGTCTTGCTCGTGCTCGAGGTGGCACCGCCCATGCCATCGATCTGCTTGGCATAGGGGTCGGGGCTTCCGATGACACGCAGCAGGAGTTTGTCTCTCGCAGGCCCGGGGCTGCGAGCAAAATCGGGCAGCTCATCGAGGCAGAAGAAGACGCCCTTGCTGGTGCCACCCCGCATATAGGTGGCAGGAATGCGAAGCTGCTGCGCGAATGTCTGCGCCATGCTCAGGCGGCCTTGGCCTCGAGAAAGTCTTGGGCAAATCGCTGCAAGACACCGCCGGCCTCGTAGATGGAGACCTCCTCGGCTGTATCGAGGCGACAGCGAACGGGAACCTTCACCGACTCGCCGTTGCGGCGATGAATGACGAGCGTGAGTTCGGCCCGTGGCCGGCGATCGCCAATGACATCGAAGGTCTCGGTGCCATCGATGGCCAGGGTCTGCCGTGTGGTGCCGGTCATGAACTCAAGGGGCAGCACACCCATGCCGACCAGATTGGTGCGGTGAATCCGCTCGAAGCCCTCGGCCACGATGGCCTCGACACCGGCAAGGCGAACCCCTTTGGCTGCCCAGTCACGCGATGAGCCCTGGCCGTAGTCCGCACCGGCAATAATGATGAGTGGCTGGCGTCGATTCATGTAGGTCTCAATGGCCTCCCACATGCGCATCACCTTGCCCTCGGGCTCCACACGGGCCAGCGAACCTTGCTGGACCTTGCCATCGACCACGACCATCTCATTGATGAGTTTGGGATTGGCGAAGGTGGCCCGCTGCGCCGTGAGGTGATCACCTCGGTGGGTCGCGTAGGAGTTGAAGTCTTCCTCGGGCAGGCCCATCTTGGAGAGGTATTCTCCGGCCGCGCTGTCGGCCATGATGGCGTTGCTCGGGGAGAGATGGTCGGTGGTGATGTTGTCACCCAGCACAGCGAGTGGCCGCATGCCTTTGAGGCTTCGCTCACCTGCAAGCGCACCCTCCCAGTAAGGTGGGCGACGAATATAGGTGCTCTGCGGACGCCAGTCATAGAGGGGACTGGTCTTCTGCGAATGGGTCTCGATGCGAAGTTTGAACATGGGCTCATAGACCTCACGGAATTGCTCGGGTCGGACCGCCTTGGCAACGATTGCATCAATCTCTTCATCGGCCGGCCAGAGGTCGTGCAGGCGAATGAGGTTGCCCTTTGCATCGGTACCGAAAGAATCCTTCTCGATGTCGAAGCGAATGGTGCCCGCCAAGGCATAAGCCACAACGAGTGGCGGCGAAGCCAAGAAGGCCTGCTTCGCATAAGGATGGATGCGCCCATCGAAATTGCGATTCCCAGACAAAACCGCCGTGGCATAGAGGTCGCGATCGATGATTTCCTTCTGGATGATTGGATCGAGCGCACCGCTCATGCCATTGCAGGTGGTGCATGCAAAGGCCACCACGCCAAAGCCCAGTTGCTCGAGTTCTGGCATAAGCCCGGCGGCCTGCAGATAGAGGGCAACGGTCTTGGAGCCCGGGGCCAGAGACGACTTCACCCATGGCTTGCGGGTGAGACCCAGCCGGTTGGCATTGCGTGCCAACAGACCAGCGGCAATCATGTTGCGGGGGTTGTTGGTATTGGTGCAGCTGGTAATGGCCGCGATGATCACTGCGCCATCGGGCATGCGGCCGGGCTCTAATTTGTACGACCCAGTGATGCCAGCACTCGCGAGGTCTTGGGTGGCCACACGCTTGTGGGGGTTCGAGGGCCCCGCGATGTTGCGAACCACTGTTGAGAGATTGAACGCCAAGACACGCTCGTATTGGGCGTCTTTCATCTGGTCGGCCCAGAGGCCGGTCTGCTTGGCGTAGTTCTCGACCAGGGCAATCTGTGCGTCTTCGCGTCCGGTGAGCCGCAGGTAAGAAATGGTCTGTGTGTCGATGTAGAACATGGCGGCCGTGGCCCCGTATTCAGGTGCCATGTTCGAGATGGTGGCGCGATCACCCAGCGAGAGTGCATCGGCCCCCTCACCGAAAAACTCCAGGTAGGCCGAGACCACCTTCGATTTGCGCAGGAATTCAGTGAGTGCGAGCACAATGTCCGTGGCAGTGATGCCGGGCTGGGGACGTCCGCTGAGTTGGACCCCAACGATGTCGGGCAGTCGCATGTAAGAGGCCCGGCCCAACATGACGCTCTCGGCCTCGAGCCCACCCACCCCAATGGCAATCACGCCCAAGGCATCGACCATGGGGGTGTGGCTGTCGGTGCCCACCAGGGTATCGGGGAAGGCCACACCGTCGCGCACTTGAATCACCGGCGACATCCGCTCCAGGTTGATCTGATGCAAGATGCCATTGCCCGGGGGAATGACATCCACATTCTCGAAGGCCTGCTTGGTCCAATTGATGAAGTGAAAACGGTCCTCGTTGCGTCGGTCCTCGATGGCACGGTTCTTCTCGAATGCCTGCGGATCAAAGCCGCCGCACTCCACGGCCAGAGAGTGGTCGACCACCAATTGCGTGGGCACCACGGGGTTCACCTGGGCAGGATCGCCGCCCTTGGCTGCAATGGCATCGCGAAGACCGGCGAGGTCCACCAGGGCGGTCTGACCCAAGATGTCGTGGCAGACCACACGCGCAGGGAACCATGGAAAGTCGAGGTCTTGTTTGCGATCGATGAGCTGTCGCAGGCTGTCTTTGAGCACGCTCGGCTCGCAACGGCGCACCAGGTTCTCGGCCAGCACCTTCGATGTGTAAGGCAGGCGGTCGTATGCTCCCGGCGCGATTTCATCCACAGCCTCTCGGGCATCGAAGAAGTCGAGGCCCTTGGCCCCCGGGAGCGGTTTTCTGTAGGCGCTGTTCATGGCCTTAGCGACGGTCTTTTATGGGCACAAACTTCTGGTCATCGGGGCCGATGTAATTCGCGCTGGGGCGAATAATCTTTCCGTCCTCGCGCTGCTCGATGATGTGGGCGCTCCACCCTGAAGTGCGTGAGATCACGAAGAGTGGCGTGAACATGGCCGTTGGCACCCCCATCATGTGGTAGCTCACGGCACTGAACCAGTCGAGGTTGGGGAACATCTTCTTGATATCCCACATCACCGATTCCAAACGCTCGGCAATCTCAAACATCTTCATGTCTTTTGCCCGGGCCGACAGCCCACGCGCCACCTCCTTGATTACTTTGTTGCGAGGGTCGCTCACGGTGTAGACGGGGTGACCAAATCCGATGACGACCTCTTTGTTTTCTACGCGGCGGCGAATGTCCGCCTCGGCCTCATCGGGGCCCTTGTAGCGCTTCTGCACCTCGAAGGCCATCTCATTGGCACCGCCGTGCTTGGGGCCACGCCGAGCACCAATGGCGCCCGCACTGGCCGAGTGAAAGTCGGAGCCGGTTCCTGCGATGACACGTGCTGTGAAGGTCGAGGCATTGAACTCATGCTCGGCATAGAGATTGAGCGAGACATGCATGGCCTTGACCCACTCTGCCGGGGGGGTGCGGCCATGGAGCAGGTGCAGAAAATGTCCGCCAATGGAGTCGTCATCGGTTTCGACATCGATCATGCGGCCGTTGTGGCTGTAGTGGTACCAGTACAGCAGCATGCTGCCGAGGCTGGCCATGAGACGCTCTGCGATGTCGCGGGCCCCTGGTGCGCTGTGGTCGTCTTTCTCTGGAACGGCGCAACCCAGGGCAGACACAGCGGTGCGCATCACGTCCATGGGATGCGATGAGGCAGGTAGCGATTCGAGCGCTGCCATGACCGAGGCGGGAATGCCACGCAGGGCATGGAGCTTCTTCTTGTAGCCGGCGAGTTCAGCCGCTGTGGGCAGATGCCCATGAACGAGCAGGTAGGCCACCTCTTCGAACTCACAGGCGGCGGCCAGGTCGAGAATATCGTAGCCGCGATAGGCCAAGTCGTTGCCCGTGCGGCCCACTGTGCAGAGGGCGGTGTTTCCGGCTGTGACACCCGAGAGGGCCACAGACTTCTTGGCCTTGGGGGCATTGGGCATTTCAGCAACATTCGACATAGGCAACTTATCCTTTCTGATTGAACAGGGCGTCGAGTTTATTCTCGTAATCCCAGTAGCCGATCGCGTCGTAGAGTTCCTGGCGCGTCTGCATAAGGGAGACAACATTCTTCTGCGTGCCGTCGCGACGCACGGCCTCGTAGACCGATTGGGCGGCTTTGTTCATGGCACGGAAGGCCGAGAGCGGATAGAGAACAATCGAGACATCGGCCCCACGAAGTTCCTCGACGGTATAGAGGGGCGTGGAACCAAACTCTGTAATGTTGGCAAGGACCGGCACCTTCACTGCAGCAGCAAACTGCTTGTACATGGCGAGCTCGGTCATGGCCTCGGGAAAGATGGCGGTGGCACCGGCCTCGACACAGGCGCAGGCCCGGTCAATGGCCGACTGAAGCCCCTCTACGGCAAGCGCATCGGTGCGGGCCATCACCATGAAGTCGGGGTCGCTGCGTGCATCGACGGCCGCCTTCACCCGCTCGACCATCTCGTCGAGGCCCACGATGGCCTTGTTGGGCCGGTGGCCACAACGCTTGGCGCCCACCTGGTCTTCGATGTGCATGCCGGCCGCCCCGAACTTAATCAGTGCACGAGTGGTGCGCGCAATATTGAAGGCCGAGGCGCCAAAGCCCGTGTCGACATCGACCAGCAGGGGAGTCTCGCAGATATCTGTAATGCGACGAACATCGGTGAGTACATCATCGAGGCCGCTGATCCCGAGGTCTGGCAGGCCCAGTGAGCCGGCGGCCACACCACCACCCGAGAGGTAAATGGCCTTGAAGCCCGCCCGTTGGGCGAGCAGCGCATGGTTGGCATTAATGGCACCAATGATTTGAAGCGGCTTCTCCTCGGCCAAGGCCTTCTGAAGCCGTGCGCCGGCCGATGAGGCAGGTGTTGGCATGACATTCCCCCGTGTGGGCGGCTCCGGATGATGGCCGCCATGGGAATCACTCTACTGCGGGGTAGCGGGGCTGTGAATTCTTTATTTCCGACCAAGCCTTCGCGTATGGCGAAGGCTGAGGAAGTCGAAGAGATCGGCCGCCGCAGCCACTCGATGGCCCTGGCGGGGTCGGCAGACAGAGATGATGCGACGGGTCTCCACCTCGGGCAGTGCCAGGATGCGCAGCCGAAGCAGCTTGGAGAAACGCTCGGCCACGCGACGGGGCAGGGCGGTAATTCCCAGCCCGGCCGCCACCAGCTGGGCCAGGGCGTCAAAGCCTTTGGCCCGCACGCGCACACGCAGCACGGTGCCTCGGCTGCGGGCCAGGTCACCCAGCCACTCTGCGATGGCCCCACCCTCCTGGAGAATGATGAGGTCTTGCGAAAAGAAGTCGTCCATCGCAATGGACTTCGTCTTCAGCCAACGGCCCTTGGCCGGAACAATGGCCACGACCTCATCCATGTAATAGGGGTTGGCCAGAAGCTCCTCGCGAAAATGGGCCGAGGTGAGAATGCCAATGTCGGCCTGGCCATCGGCCACCAGGCTCTGGATGTCGCGGCTCGTCTGCTCGGAGAGGTCGATGCGAACCCCGGGGTGGTCCTTGAGAAAGCTGGTGAGATCCTGCGGCAACACCGCCGCAATCGAGCTCATATTGGCCACCACGCGAACATGACCAGTGACACCGTGAAGAAGGTCCTCGATCTCCAGGCCCATCTGGCTGAGGTCTTGCTCGATGGAGCGGGCGCGCATGGCCACCAACTGCCCCGCCTCGGTCAGCCGTGCACCGCGGGCGTGCCGCTCCAGCAGGGCCACACCAAGCCGCTCCTCGAGTTCTTTGAGCCTTGCGCTGGCTGCCGCCAATGCCAGGTTGGACTGCTGGGCGGCCTGGGTGATGGAGCCGGTCTGGCCCACCGCCAAGAGCAGCCGCAGGCTAAGGAAGTCGATTCGCAGGTTGTTCACGTTGGCAGTGCGCCTCCTTGGGCAGTCAGTCGAGCGCCGAGGCCCGGCGCAAGAGGCAGTCGAGATAGGCTTGTGTGTCGGGTGTGCAATGGTTCCTCTGCGCGGTGTGCAGAGTCTCGCCAAGGCATTCCATCGCGGCGTGCATCGCCTCGTGTCGATCATCGAGACGCTGCGAGAGGCGCATTAGTGCGGCCCGTATGCCCGGGGGCTGATCGATGGACTCTTGCTCAGAGAGCGAGAGGTGCATGGAGAGATGCAAGAAGGGATTGGTCTGGCCCATTTCGACTCGGAAGTCGGCGGCTCGAGCGACATCGGGCGACTCGAGCAGGCTGTGGTATTCGGGATGCAGGCCAATCCACTCAACGGCGATGGTCTCGAGCGGCGTCAGGGGTTCGGACGCAAGGGCCTTTCGCCAGGCCTCAATGAAGAAGCCGCGAACCTCGTCTCGAGTGGGTTCAAAGAGCATGCGGGGTCTTGCCTTTAAATTCGCAGAGATCGGCAATGATGCAACGGCCACACTCGGGTGAGCGGGCCTTGCAGACATAGCGCCCGTGCAAAATGAGCCAATGGTGGGCATTGCGCCGGTAACCCGCAGGCGTCGAGCGCTCCAGACGATTCTCGACATCAAGAACTGTCTTGCACTAGGCGATACCGATGCGGTTGCTCAAACGAAAAATATGGGTGTCGACTGCGAAGGTCTCCCAACCAAAGGCCGTGTTGAGCACCACATTGGCGGTCTTGCGGCCCACGCCCGGCAGGGCCTCGAGTGCCTCTCGACTCTCGGGCACTTCGCCTCCGTGCTGCTCGATCAGGCGCTTGCAAGTGGCCATGACATTCTTGGCCTTGGTTCGATAGAGGCCAATCGACTCGATGCATCTGCGCACTCGGGCCTCGCCAAGCTTGAGCAGGCCCTCTGGCGTGTTGGCCAATTTAAACAGCACCTCGGTGGCCTTGTTGACCGATGCATCGGTGGCCTGGGCCGAGAGCATTACCGCTATGAGCAATTCGAAATTGGAGTGGTAGACCAACTCGGTGGTGGGCTGTGGGTTTGCGGCCGCGAGCCGCATAAAAATCGCCAGGCGCTTGTCTGCGTTCAAATCAGCGCTCCGCCTGCTTATTGGCCGAGGCGCGGCGGGCCTGTGCCCTGGCCAGTGCCTGCTCGAGCAATTCTTTTTTTTGCACACCGGCCGGCGCCGCTTGGGACTCGCGCGCGCGGCGGGCCTGGCGTCGCTCGAAGCGCCCTCGGGAGGAATTGGCATCGGCTTCGGTCCACTCACGGGCGGGCTCTGGGGCCACCATAGAGATGCAATCGACGGGGCAGGTGGGCAGACACAATTCACAGCCTGTGCAGTGCATCTCCACCACCGCATGCATGAATTTGAAGGCGCCAACAATGGCATCGGTGGGACAGGCCGGCGGGCACAAAGCGCAGCCGATGCATCGGGACTCGTCAATGAGCGCGACACGCAATGGGGCCTCTGTTCCACATTCTTCGTTGAGTGGGAGGATGGCCTGGCCGGTCAGACGGGCGAGTTTTTCGATTCCTGTCGATCCGCCCGGTGGGCAGCGGTTGATGGCCTCGCCACTCAGGGCAATGGCCTCGGCATAGGGCCGGCAGGCGGGGTAACCACATCGCTGGCATTGGGTCTGAGGGAGCAACCCGTCAATGGCATTGATCAGGTCTTGGTGAGAGGAGCCCATGGGAGTCGTCTGAGAATGGCCGAGGGGCAACTACCACTACCAATAGTTCTCGGTGGCAATCTGCACAGGCCTTGAGGAACGAGCCGAGACAAATCCCCGCTGCTTGAGCGAGGCACGCGTGTCGTTGACCATCTCAGGATTGCCGCAGAGCATAAGTTTCGAGCGCTCCAGAGACATTGCGCACTCCAGAACCGACTCGAGTTCTTTGCTTTGAATGAGCATGGGAATTCGGTGGGTGGGGAATTCTGTCTTCTCCCTCTTGACCACGGGCTGGTAGTGCAGTTTATGGGCCCACTCCCCATAGATGGGGTGGTCTTTGAATCCTTCAATCTCCTCGCGGTAGGCCAACTCCTTCTCCTCGCGAACACTGTGCACCAGCAGAATTCGATCAAAGGATTCCCAGGTGAGGGGGTCGGCCAGCATGGACATGAACGGCGCCAACCCGGTCCCCGAGGCCAGCATCCAGAGGTCGCCCTCGAGGGCGAAGCGCTCGAGTGTCAGAAAGCCGTGGTTCTGCTCCTCCATGAAGCGGGTGTCGCCCGCCTTGAGGTGCTGGAGGCGACTGGTGAAGGCGCCGTCGGGCACAACAATTGAGTAGTACTCCAGGTACTCGTCGTACGGGCCCGAGACCATTGAGTAGGCCCGCCATATGCTGGGCGCGGCATCGCTGGCATCGGCCTTGATGCCCAGGCGAGCAAACTGACCTGGGGTGAATCGAAAGCCCGAGGGCCGTTCGGTGCGAAATGAGAAAAGGTGGTCTGTCCAGCGCCAGACCTGAGTCACTTCAACTTCAATGCATTTCGCGGCCAATGCACTAGCGTTCGAGAAGGTGGCGTTTTTCCTTCACGGGCGCCCACTCATCGGCGTCGGCGGCGTGTGGCTCGAGTCGGGTGATGCTCGGCCAGTCTTTGCAGAGGTCTGCGTTGATTGCAATGAAGTCTTTCTGGTCGTCGGGCACGTCTTCCTCTGCATAGATGGCATTGACCGGACACTCCGGAATGCAGACCGCGCAGTCAATGCATTCATCGGGGTCGATGACCAAGAAGTTGGGGCCCTTGCGGAAGCAGTCGACGGGGCAGACATCGACGCAGTCGGTATAGCGGCACTTGATACAGGATTCGGTTACAACGTGTGTCATGGGTTTGAGACTCTTTTGAAGTGGGTCAATGGGGTACATTTTAGCCCTTGACCCCTTTCAAACTCCCATAAGAAGACCGCATGTCCCTGACCAATAGTCGAGAAAAGGTTCTCGAGCGCGTTCGTGCCTCCTTGGGCCGTGGGCCCCAGTCCAGCGCCCGAGAGCGGGCCGGCGCCCGTGCCTATATGGATGAGCATCCTGCCGGCCCCCAGCCTGTGGCGGCGTTTGATCGGGCCGATCAGATTGCGGGCTTTGAGACCCAGTCGCTCAAGCTCTCGGCCTCGGTGGTTCGGGTGCCCGGTGTGGATCAGGTGCCCGAGGCCGTAGCCCGCTATTTGCATCTCGAGGGGCTGGGCAACCGGGCGGTGACTTGGCCTCGGTATGCCGGCCTGAACTGGGCTGCGCATGGCCTGCAGGTGGAGGCCCGTGCACCGAATCGCTCACTCGATGCGCCGGACATGGTGGGCATCACCGGCTGTTTCGCGGCAATTGCCGAGACCGGCACCTTGGCCATGGCATCGGGGCCGGACTCCCCGGCCGCGATGAATCTTCTGCCCGAGACCCATGTGGCCATTGTTCCAGCCAGCCGCATCGTTCCCCATATGGAGGACGTCTTCGCACTGGTTCGCGACGAACTGGGACAACTTCCAAGGGCCTTTAACTTCATCTCTGGGCCTTCGCGCACGGCCGATATTGAACAAACCATCGTGTTGGGTGCCCATGGCCCCTACCGCGTTCACATCATTATTCTGGAGCGAGACTGAGCATGGCCAAGCCGTCACTGGTAATCACCCGCCGCATTTATCCCGAGGCCATCGAGGCCCTCTCGGCCCACTTCAACATTGCCTTTGAGAACCAGGCCAGCGATACACCGCTCACCAAGCCCGAACTCATCGAGAGACTCGCACAGGCGCAATACCTCTTCTGCACCGTGGCCGACAAGGTCGATGCCGATGTCATTGCGGCTGCAACCCAACTCAAGATGATTGCCACCGGTGCTGTGGGCTACAACAACATTGATGCGGCCGCCTGCAAGGCCCGAGGCATTCGACTGAGCAATACCCCCGACGTACTCACCGAGACCACCGCAGACTTCGCTTTTGCACTTCTCATGGCCACGGCGCGACGCGTTTCCGAGTCAGAGCGTTATGTTCGCTCCGGCCAATGGAAGGGCTGGGCCTTTGATCAGTTCACCGGCATGGATGTGCATGGAGCCACCCTGGGCATCATGGGAATGGGCCGCATTGGCGGGGCCATTGCCAAGCGCGGCGCGGGCTTTGGCATGCAGGTGCTCTACCACAACCGCAGCCAAGCCAAGCAGGAGAATGGTGCAAGGCTGGTGGATCGGGAAACGCTTCTGAAGTCCTCGGATTTTGTGGTGCTGGTGGTGCCCTATTCGCCAGAGACCCATCACTTCATTCAGGCCAAAGACATCCATCTGATGAAGCCCACCGCCTGTCTGATCAACATCGCGCGGGGTGGGGTGGTCAAGGACGACGACCTGTTGGCGGCCCTTCGTGCGGGCAAGATTCGCGCCGCGGGGCTCGATGTCTTTGAGGGCGAGCCGGCGCTGCTGCCTGGCTTTCTGGAGCTCGAGAATGTGGTGCTCACTCCGCACATCGCGAGTTCGTCCCGGGCCACCCGGGGCAGCATGGTCTCGCTTGAGGCCGAGAATCTCATTGCCCATGTGCAGGGCCTGCCACTCAAGACTCACGTCGTCTAAGGCGGGTTGTTCCTGAAGG
>DAIPXU010000003.1:0-28048 GCA_036783055.1 Burkholderiaceae bacterium
GAGTGGAGGCCATGGCCTCTCGGTATCCGACTGTTCGTTGGGACAAGTTTCACATCGACATTCTCTCGGCCCATTTTGTCTTGCATCCCGATTGGTTCGATGTGGTGGTGGCCAGCAACCTTTTTGGTGACATTCTCTCGGACCTTGGGCCGGCGTGTACCGGCACGATTGGCATTGCGCCCTCGGCCAATCTGAATCCTGACAGAAAGTTTCCGTCTCTCTTTGAGCCAGTTCATGGTTCTGCCCCCGACATCTATGGCAAAGGAATTGCGAATCCAATCGGACAGATATGGTCGGGCGCCATGATGCTGGAGTTTCTTGGCTACAAAGAGGCCCACGATGCAATCGTTCGCGCCATCGAGGAATCACTGAGCAGAGGACCACGAACCCCTGACCTGGGTGGAAATGCGAGCACCCGTGATGTGGGTGAGGCAATCGCCCAAGAGGTCGCCCGCGCATGAACTGGGCTGAAATCCTTCAGGAAAGCTACGCAGCCGCGGTTGCGGCGGCCGACCCACTGAAGATCATTCGCGGCCACTTGCCCTCGCCGCCACGGGGCAAGACCCTTGTGGTTGGGGCGGGCAAGGCGGCTGCCAGTATGGCGGCGGCTGTTGAGCAGGCCTGGCCCGACTCGTCGCCACTCGAGGGCCTTGTAATTACTCGCTATGCCCATGGTTTGCCGTTGCGGCGTCTTCAATGCATTGAGGCGGGACACCCCGTTCCAGACTCAGCGGGAGAGAAGGCCGCAGAGGAGATTCTTGCTCGAGTCAAGGCGTTGGGCCCCGATGATTTACTGATTGCGCTTGTCTCGGGTGGGGGCTCAAGTCTTCTGGCCTTGCCTGTCGATGGAGTCTCGATGTCGGACCTCAAAGCACTAACCGCGGCCCTTCTCAAGAGTGGCGCGCCCATCACCGACATGAATGTGGTGCGCAAGCATCTCTCGAAGATTCAAGGTGGCCAACTCGCTCTTGCGAGCCAAGCACCGGTATTGGCGTTGGTGATTTCAGACGTGGTGGGGGATGATCCATCTGCAATTGCTTCGGGGCCTTGTTCGGCAGATCCATCGACTTATGCCGAGGCGATTGATATTTTGCAGAGATGGTCCGTTGTACCCCCGGCCTCTATAGAGGCGCATCTTCACGCGGGTCAGCAGGGCAGGCTGCCCGAGACACCAAAGCCCGGAGACGCGCGGCTGTCTCACGCCAAGTCGGTAATGATTGCAACGGCACGCCAGAGTCTCTCGGCCGCAGCCGAGGTCCTCGTCGCGAAGGGGGTCACGACCATTCAAATGGGTGATTCCGTCACGGGAGAGGCAAGGGATGTTGCGCAGTGCATGGCCTCGTGGGTTCGCGAGTTGGCCGAAGATCGAGATACCCACTTCCGCCGTCCTGTGGCACTGGTCTCGGGCGGGGAGTGCACGGTGACGGTTCGAGGCGATGGGCGCGGAGTGCGTTGCTCGGAGTGCTTGCTCTCGATGTCTATTGCCGTGGATGTGTTTGGGGTGGCACCTAGGGTCTTCGGATTGGCTGCTGACACCGATGGTATCGATGGGTCGAGCCCACATGCGGGCGTATGGCTTGCTCCCGAGACATTGGGTCGGGCACGCGCCGGTGGGGTCAATCCAAGAAAAGCGCTCGATCGAAACGATTCCCTGGCGGTCTTTGAGCCCCTTGGGCAGGTCATTACGACAGGACCAACACGAACCAATGTCAATGATTTCCGCGTCGTTTTAATCGTTTGATGTCGACTCTCGAGGAAATCACTCTTCGTCGACCCGACGACTGGCACCTTCACCTTCGTGATGGTGAGGTCTTGGGTGACACCGTTGCGGCATCTGCCGCCACCGTGGGCAGGGCTCTGGTGATGCCCAATCTCCAGCCCCCAATTGTTAACGTGGAGATGGCCCTCGCTTATCGGGATCGAATCCTCAAGGCCCTCGAGCGTTCGGCGCCCTCCCGTGTCGCAAACAACAATTCTTTCAAGCCTCTCATGGCCTTGTATTTGACAGACCACACGAGTCGAGAGACTGTGGTTGCGGCCGCGAGGGCGCAGGAGGTCCTTGCCTTCAAGCTCTATCCAGCCGGTGCCACCACCCATTCAGAGAATGGGGTGACCGATATTGGGCGATGCACCGAGGCGCTCGAGGAGATGGAGAAGCAGGGGGTGGTGCTCTGCATTCATGGCGAGGTCACCGACTCAGCAGTGGATGTATTCGATCGAGAGGCTGTGTTTATCGATCGGGTCTTGATCCCTCTTCGCAAGCGCTTTCCGGGACTGAGAATCGTGCTCGAGCACCTGACCACCGCGCAAGCGGTGGCCTACGTGCAGGAGGCCGAGGGTGACATTGCTGCGACCATCACTCCACAGCATTTATTGCTCAATAGAAACAGTCTTTTTCAGGGCGGGCTTCGCCCCCATGCCTACTGCCTGCCAGTTCTCAAACGGGAGCGGCATCGCCAGGCCTTGGTGGGTGCGGCGACAAGTGGCAATCCTCGGTTCTTTATGGGCACCGATTCGGCACCGCATTCGCAAGCAAGGAAAGAGGTCGATTGCGGCTGTGCGGGCTGTTTTACTGCACCCTATGCCATCGCACTTTATGCCAAGGCCTTCGAGGAAGCCAACGCCCTTGAGCGTCTTGATGATTTCTGCAGCAGCCACGGCGCCGACTTTTATCAACTTCCTCGAGGCACGGAGACGGTCCGCCTGCGCCGTGAGCCACAAGTGGTGGCGGATCAATGGCCCTTTGGGGGCCAACGCGTCATACCCCTATTGGCTGGGACGCGTCTGGAGTGGTCGTTGATTGGCAGTGAATCCGCCCGTCCATTTGCTTGAAGCGGCTTATGATGTTGTCGGGAAGTGGGCTGGGCGGCCGCTGCGCGAGCAGAGGAAGGTCCGGACTCCATAGGATGGGGTGACGGCTAACGGCCGTACGCAGCAAGTCCATTGAAAGATGGACCCAAGGCGAGGAATAGGGCCACAGAGACGAGTATCCACTGGCAACAGCGGGGACGTGAAACGCGGCAACCTCCACCCGGAGCAACACCAAGTAGGCGTGCGAAGGCCTTCGGGCCCGAAAGGGTGATCCGCCCGATGCACGCGGGTAGGTGGCTTGAGCCCCGCAGCAATGTTGGGCCCAGATGGATGGTCGCCATAGGGATTTGCGTCCCCGTAACAGAATCCGGCCTATAGGCCCGCTTCCCCTCTCTTCGCCTCGGGTCCGCTTGGGGCCCGCTTCCCCTCTCTTCGCCTCGGGTCCGCTTGGGGCCCGCTTCCTTCTTCATTTTTCGCCTCGGGTTGGCTCAGGGACCGCATCCACTCGCCCTCCGTCGCTTGACCCGCTCCTGCCTTTTCCCTAAAGTGGGAAAATGTGTGAAAAAGTGTCTATTAGTGGGAAATAGTTCCCCTGGTCGGCGCTGGCGTTTTCAGGAAAAACTCTTTGAACCACAACTTCGTAGGCATCTCAGCCCTAAGTCTCGACGCAAAGGGCCGCATGACCATACCGACCCGGCATCGTGAGGCACTGATGCAGGACTCGGCGGGCCAACTCGTGCTGATGGAAAGTGACAGTGGCTGTCTGCTCTTGATGACCCAGCGTCTTTGGGTGGGACGAACTGCTTCGATTACCGAGGACGATGCGGACGAGGAGCGTCGCCGATTCTGGCTTGGCCTCAGTGACACACCGGAGATTGATTCTGCAGGTCGCGTCTTGATTAATCCTGTGCTTCGCGAGGGCGCTGGTATTAGCCGGGAGGTCATGCTTCTCGGGGTGGGCCCACATTTTGAGGTCTGGGACGCGACTCGCCTGGCCCTCCACAAAGAAGCAGTTCGGGCGCGCAAGATGCGAGGGGCCAATTGATTGACTCAGCCCCCTCCATTGCAACGAGAGCACCAACATCGGCCGGTGCTTCTGCAAGAGGCGATCGACGCCATTTTTCAGGATCCCGACGGGCTCTACATCGACGCCACATTCGGCAGGGGCGGACACAGCAGAGCCCTCCTTGCGCGAATGGGGCCGGCGGGGCGGCTGGTGGCAATTGACCGAGATCCGGAGGCGGTCGAGGCGGCGCGTTGCATTCGAGACCCCCGTTTCTCGATTCGGCACATGGACTTTCAAGGGCTTGACCAGCTTGCGTCTGATTTTGGCGCCCATGCGGTCGAGGGAATCTTGGCAGACCTTGGAGTCTCCTCACCCCAGCTTGATGAGCCCCAGAGGGGTTTTGGATTTCAAAAGGATGGCCCCCTGGACATGCGCATGGACCCGAGCCAGGGCCGCCCGGCGGCAGAGTGGTTAAGTGAAGTGAGTGTCGATGACCTAGAGGAGGTATTGAGAAACTATGGCGACGAACGGCATGCTCGCGCGATTGCGCAGTCGATTGTGTCTCGCTGCGCGGATGCGCAGAGAGGGGAGGCGGAGCCCTTGGTTCGCACGGGCCAACTCGCGGCACTTATTGCGAGCGTCCTGCGCAGAAGGAGCGGTGGCAAAACACCGGGCCACCACCCGGCCACACGAAGCTTTCAAGCTATACGGATTCATATCAACGACGAACTCTCGCAACTCGAAGCCCTTCTTAAGGCGGCGCCAAGGCTGTTGAGGGACGGTGGACGACTCGGTGTCATTAGCTTTCACTCACTCGAGGACCGCCGCGTCAAGCAAACATTTCAAGCCTCGGCGCAGTCAGTCACAAGTGGGATTGGCATGGGCCGCGCAAGTCACGCCATGCTTCGGTCTCTCGCCACTTCAACGCCGTCAAGGGATAACAACGGTTGGAGTCCCATCGGACGATTCCGCGCTGCTGGGGGGGAGCTCTCTCTGAATCCGCGGGCAAGAAGTGCCGTCCTTCGAGTCGGGCAGCATCAGTTGGGGCGATCGGAGTGACCCTTCGCATTGCACTGTTAACTTCGCTGTTGGTCTTTTCCGCCATGGCGCTTGTGCAGTCGAGGTATCAGGAGCGGCGACTCTATGCGGAGATGGAAAAGCTAGAGAAAACCAGCCAAAAGCTTCAATCTGACATTGAGAATCTACAGGTTCAACGACTCGCGCTCGGCACGCCAGCTCGCATTGACTCCGTGGTTCGGGATCGACTCGGTATGGTGCCCATCCGACCGAGCGAGACGCTGCAGTACTCGAAGGGGTCGACCCAGTGAGTGCGCGTTCCCAACCGATTCTGACGTGGCGTGCGACCGCATGGCGGAGCCGAGTCGTATTGTTCCTCATCATCGGTGCGCTGATTGCCGTGATGGTCAAGGCCTTCGCTTTGCAGCATCTGCATGTGGAGCAGTGGCAGAAAAGGGCGGAGGTTCGATTCGAGAGGGTTCGGGATATTCCCGCGGCCCGCGGCCGACTGCTCGACCGAAATGGTGTTGCACTGGCCGTCAGCATCCCCGAGCACCGCCTTGGTCTTGTCCCCTCTCACTTCAATAAGGCGTTGCAGGCTCAAGCGCAGTCGGCTCGAAAACTCGATGAACTCTCGAGCATTGTTGGGATCCCGAAGTCTGAAATTCTTCGCCGTGCACGCGAGGCAAAACAGTTCTTTTACCTGACCTCTGGCCTTGATTTGGAGAAGGCCGATCAGATTCGGGCACTAAAGATCAAGGGACTCGAACTCGAGCAGGAGTTTCGTCGGCATTACCCCTACGGCGAAGTCTTTGCCAATGTGGTGGGCTTCACTGGGCAGGATGATCGCGGCCAAGAGGGGATCGAGAAGGCCTTTGACAAGATTCTTAAGGGTGAACAGGGAAGCGAACGTGTCCTTGTGGATCGTCGCAACGTGGCCTTCGGTCAGCGTCAGTATTCCCCGGCCGCACCTGGGGACGACCTGAGGCTATCCCTCGACACTGGCCTACAGACCATCGCATTCCAAGCCGTCCGTGATGCCATGCAGCAGCATCGTGCGAAGGCGGCCTCCGCGGTTGTGTTGGATGCGAGGACCGGTGAACTACTAGCCATGGTCAATGCGCCCAGCTTCAATCCCAATGAGCGACAGAGGCTTGACCCTGCCAAGGTTCGCAATCGGGTGGTCACTGACACCTTTGAACCAGGTTCCACCCTCAAACCTTTTACCATCGCGACTGCGCTTGATGCAGCCGTCATTCGACCGGACACCCGCTTTCAGACCGCCAGCGGAATGATGACGATCAGTGGCCGAACCATTCGAGATTCAAGTCCCCACGGCAACCTCGATGTCAATGGCATCCTGGAGAAGTCAAGCAACATCGGCATGGCCCAGATCGCACTGCGATTGCCGGCGCAGACTCTTTTTGAGCGCCATCGGATGGTGGGTTTCGGGTCAACACCATTACTTGAACTCCCCGGAATGGTCTCTGGGCGGCTGCGTCCCTGGCAGGGTTGGGTGGCCATCGATCAGGCCACTCTCTCGTACGGCCACGGCGTGTCCGTTTCGCTTCTTCAGCTTGCAAGGGCCTACACGGTCTTTACTCGAGGTGGCGAGATTCTGCCAGTGAGCCTCACACCTGTGACGGATGCAGTCATTGGCGAGCCTGTTTTCTCATCAGTCACCGCATCAAGGGTTCGCGACATGCTCGAGCGAGCCACAGGACCCGATGGCACTGCCCCCAAGGCTCGGATACAGGGATTTCGTGTCGCGGGCAAGACCGGCACCGCCCACAAGCCTGAGCGAGGTGGCTATGCAAAAAATCGCTACATCGCCTCCTTCGTCGGCTTTGTGCCCGTTGAACAGCCACGATTCATCATCGGCGTAATGGTCGATGAGCCCGCAGCGGGTGAGTACTACGGAGGGCAGGTGGCGGCACCCGTCTTTGCAAGGATCGCTTCGGAAGGCCTTCGTCGTCTTCAGATGTCTCCTGATCCAGCCATTCGTATCCTTCCTGATCCCATGAAGGTGGCCTCCGGAGCCGCGTCTTGAGGCGCATGGCCGCCGTCCCGGAGTCCAACAAGTTTCATCCACTCGCCGTGGTGGATGACGAGGCCTCGGGACTTGGAAAGACGCTCCGAAGGCTTTGCGCTGCGGGGCATCTTTACAGTGATACGCGCAGATGCGGGCCATTGGACTGGGCCATGCTTCGGCCGGGGGCCAAGATGGGATTGGAAGACTTACTCAATCGGGCCCAAGAAAAGCGGCCTCAAGGCCTGGTTGTCGATGCAGCCGATGAACCGGCGGTCATCGAATGGCTCAACAGCCGCGACCGAGAGGGATGGGCCCCTGAACTCTCATCGATTGCGCACTTGAAGCAACGGGCGGGAATCGTTGCCGCGGCGTTTTATGGCGATCCATCAGCAGAACTTGAGGTGGTGGCAGTGACCGGGACCAATGGGAAGTCGACCGTTGTCCACGCCTTGGCATCTGGCCTCGCAGTCCTTGGGCGGGCCAGCGCCTCCATTGGCACCCTCGGGGTTCAATACTTCCCAGCCGGTAGGGACTGCCCGCAGGGTCTCCTCGGGCCAGGCCTGACCTCACTCGACCCAGTCCATCTCCAAGAGGTGCTCTGTTCATTGCGAGATCGGGGCGTGGAGGTGGTCTGTCTCGAGGCCAGTTCCATCGGCTTGGTCGATTATCGGCTTACAGGCTGCAGGATTCGATGGACGGGCATTACCAATCTGAGTCGCGATCACCTTGATTTTCACAAGAGCATGCAGGCATACGCCCAGGCCAAGGCACTGCTCTTAGAAGCACCCGATTTAAAAGGGTGCGTGGTCTCCACTGCGTTGCTTCACTCCCCCCTCAGAGAGGCCTCGATCCTGATTAATGCAGCCCGAGCCTGCGGCCTGTTGAGCTGGGCGGACGCCCAATCGCCAGGGGACACCAAACTGCTTGCCGATGCACCGATTTTGCGGCTGGAGCCGGCCTCTGTGGGTGGTGGCGCAAAAGACAGTGCTGGAACAGAGGTGGACGTTCGATTCACGCAAGTCAACAGCGCGCTTCGCATCCAACTGCCGCTCTGGGGTCAGCACAACCTCGAGAATGCATCCCTCGTCGCGGGGCTATTGGAACGAATGGGGCACCCTGCGTCATCGATCGCAACGGTTCTTCGTGCAATGCGTCTTCCAGAGGGCCGGCTGCAGAGAGTCAGTACCCCTGATGCCAATCAGCGCGGACCTTGGGTATTCGTTGACTATGCCCACACACCGGAGGCCCTTGAGAGAGTCCTCGAGGCCCTGCAACCACTCGCTCGGTCTCGGGGCGGCAAGCTGGTCACGGTCTTTGGCTGCGGTGGAGACCGTGATCCAGGCAAGCGAGGTCCGATGGGCGAGGTGGTCAGCCGAGGCGCCGACCGTGTCTTTGTCACCAGCGACAACCCTCGATCAGAAGATCCAGCAGCCATTATTCAGGCCGTAGTCTCTGGCCTGCCCACCGAGGCGCGGGTTCGATGTCGACTGGTGATCGATCGTGCCGAGGCGATTGAACGCGCGATTGAGTCGGCGGGTCCTCAAGATGTGATTCTGATTGCTGGAAAGGGCCACGAGAAGACGCAACAGATTGGCTCCCGGCTTCTTGCCTTCGACGACCGATTGGTGGCCGCGGAAGCCCTTGCGGATTGGCGAATCCCAGCGGGTCTTGACCTGTTGCTGGAGATCCCAGACTCCAAACCATGCGAGATCCCCCACTGCCTCACCACTGCCACAGCAATAGAAGGGTTTAGCAGTGACAGCCGATCGGTCGGACCAGGTGAGGTATTCATTGCGTTGGTTGGTGAGCGCTTTGACGGACATGACCATGTTTAAAAAGCATTTGTGTGGGGGGCGGTCGCTGCTGTTGTGAGTCGACTGCCCGAGGGCCTTGACCCCGCGAGATGCAAGGCCTGCGTGCTTGTGCCTGATACCCAGCGGGCATTGCTTCAATTGGGGGCGCTCTGGCGGGCTCGCTGGAGCGGCTGCCTCGTTGCTATCGCTGGCTCCAATGGCAAGACCACCGCGAAAGAAATGCTCTGTGCGCTGTTTCGGTCAGCAGTGGGCGCTCGATCGACTTGGGGTACACCGGGCAATTTGAACAATGCCATCGGCCTGCCTCTCACCTTGTTGGGCCTTCGGCATCGGCACCGATTCGCGGCCGTTGAGATCGGGATGAATCATCCAGGCGAGGTGGCCGCACTGGCCGAGGCCGCCTCGCCAAATCATGCCTTGATTACGAATGCGCAGCGGGAGCACCAAGAATTCATGTCATCGGTTCGCGCCTGTGCGGAGGAGAACGGAACCATCCTTCAATATCTCCGCCCGAATTCAACAGCCGTCATTCCCTGTGACCCAGATCACGAACCGATCTGGACTATGCAGGCCAAGGGCGTCACCACGGGTCGATTCGGTCTCGTCAGCGACTCCTTCGACTTCAACCATCGGCCCCAGCTTGAGGTGAGGGCGAAGGTGGTTGGGGTCGCGCCTTTGAGGGCAAGCCTGTGCCTAGAGAACAACCAGGGCGCAACGGATGACATTGGGCCGATTGAAGTCCCCGCTGTGGGGGCTCATTTCGCAAGGCACCTCGCGGCCATTGGATGCCTGGCCCGACTGATGAAGTTCTCGGACCAGGTGATTGAGACTGGTCTCTCGATGTTCCGGCCAGTGGCGGGCCGGGGCCATTTGATTGAGATGCGGCCAGGACTCCTTGTTGTAGACGACTCTTACAACGCAAACCCCGATTCGGTCTTGGCGGCCATTGATGCTTTGGCCGCAGTACCACCACCCAAGGCCTTGGTCCTCGGTGACATGGGCGAAGTAGGCAGTCAAGGCCCGCAATTTCATCGAGAGGTCTTGGAGGCCACCGAGCAGAAGGGCATCGATGCCATCTATGTATTGGGAGATGCCTTCGCCCAAGCGGCCATAGAAACAGGCAGAGCAAAAGCCTTCTCAGATATTGATGGGCTTTGCGATGCAGTTTCCGATTGGGTCGACGACCATCAACCGCCCTCGACCCTCTGGGTTAAAGGCTCCCGATTCATGCGGATGGAACGCGTGATTCACTCCCTTAAAGAAAGGTCTGCACGCAATGCTCCTGTTTCTGCTTGATCTACTCAGTGAGCATGTCAGGGGTCTATCGGCCTTCACCTACATCACCCTTCGCGCCGTCATGGCGAGCCTCACCGCCCTCGGCATTGGGCTGGTCTTGGGCCCATGGGTGATTCGTCGTTTGACCGCACTGAAGATTGGTCAGGCCGTGCGAGACGACGGACCCCAGACCCACCTCATTAAGGCGGGAACGCCGACGATGGGTGGTGCCCTGATTCTTCTCTCAGTGGGTTTTGCCACCCTCTTCTGGTCAGACCTGAGCAATCGGTTTGTATGGGTGGTCCTGCTGGTGACGCTGGGTCTGGGTGCGGTGGGCTGGGTCGACGATTATCGGAAGGTGGTCTACCAAGATCCGAAGGGACTGCCTGGACGATGGAAGTACTTCTGGCAGTCAGTCATCGGCCTCTTCGCCGCATTCGTGCTGGCGTTTTCTGTTTCTACCCCAAACAACGAGCAAGCGTGGCTTCTATTCAAGTACTGGCTCAACAACGGCTTTTTCATGGAACTACCGAACCAGGCCGACCTGATCGTTCCCTTCTTCAAGAGCGTTGCCTACCCCCTGGGCATTTGGGGCTTTGTCATCTTGTCCTATTTCGTGATTGTTGGCAGTAGCAATGCAGTCAACCTCACCGACGGTCTGGATGGTTTGGCAATCATGCCAACGGTTCTGATCGCCGGTGCCTTGGGGGTCTTTGCTTACGTGGCGGGCAATGCGGTCTTCTCAAAGTATCTGCTCCTGCCATACGTGCCGGGTGCCGGGGAGCTCACCATCTTCTGCGCCGCCATGGTGGGGGCGGGACTGGCCTTTCTCTGGTTCAACGCTTATCCGGCGACCGTCTTCATGGGCGATGTGGGCGCCCTCGCATTGGGCGGCGCCTTGGGCGCGGTCGCGATTGTGGTTCGTCAGGAGATCGTACTTTTCATCATGGGGGGCGTGTTTGTGGCCGAGACCCTCTCAGTCATGGTTCAGGTGGCTTACTTCAAATACACCAAGCGTCGCTACGGTGAGGGTCGCCGGATCCTTCGCATGGCTCCTTTGCACCACCACTTTGAGGAGTCTGGTTGGAAGGAGACGCAGGTGGTCGTTCGATTTTGGATCATCACCATGATGCTTGTGCTCGCCGGACTTGCGACACTGAAGATTCGCTAAGACAAATGACAAATCACACCAGCGCCAACATGCAGCAAGCAGACCCTTGGGACTGGCGGGCTTCCCAGGATTGGAGTGGTCGCACGGCCTTGGTGGTCGGTGCCGGGGAGTCTGGGCAGGCCTGTGCCCGGTGGCTGGTGGGTCGGGGGATGCGGGTGCTACTTATCGATAGTCGATCCATCCATATCGATTGGCAGTCGCCGATGCTCGAGGTACAACTTGCGGCGCCGCAACCCATGGGGGTCGACCGGCTCGATGGCGTGGATCTCGTGGTGACCAGTCCGGGCCTCTCCCCTCATCGCGATCGGCTCGGATCGATCTCAGAACTGATGACCGCCTGCCGCAGCCGGGAAATTCCGGTTGTGCAAGAACTCGACCTCTTTAACTGGGGGCTCTATTGCCTTGGCACAGGCCGAGGCGACCTCAAGGACGGTGGCCAACTCGAAATCGATCGTCCACAGATCCTGGCGATTACAGGCACGAACGGGAAGACCACAACAGCCATGCTCACAGCGCATCTCCTGACCCAGGCGGGACTCGATGTGCAACTCGCGGGCAACGTCAGTCCGTCGTTGTTGGCAGCGCTGATGGATCGTGAGGATCGGGGCCTGATGCCCCAGGCCTGGGTTTTGGAGCTCTCGAGTTTCCAGCTTGCCCAGGTGGAGGTCTTTCAGCCCACGGCGAGCGTTGTTCTCAATCTAGAAGAGGACCACCTTGATTGGCACGCAGACCTCGAGGACTACCAGCAGTCGAAACTGAGGATCCTAGGAATGCCGCAACCCACCGGACTGCTTGTTCTTGATCGTGATCAGGAGGTGCTGGCCCAGCGGCTGCGAGAGAGACTTCGGTCGCGTTCGGTGGGTGTTGTCGGCTATGGCCTTGGCCCCATTCCCCCAGAAGAGTTGGGATTGGGGGTGATTCATGAGGGCTTGGACTGGCTCGTCAGGCGAGCGGGGCTCGACGAAGAGGAGCCGAGTCGCCTGATGCCGACTGGCGCTTTGCGTATCCCAGGTCCCCACAATCTTCGAAATGCGATGGCTGCGCTGGGGCTTGCGCTGACGGTAACCAAGGACCTGGCCTCACTCCTGCATGGGCTGAGGAGCTATCGGGGCGAGCCGCATCGACTCGAAGAGATCGCGGCCATGGGCCCGGTTCGCTTCATTGACGACAGCAAGGGAACGAACGTTGATGCGACCCTTGCCGCCCTGTCCTCGTTTGACGAGCCGGTGGTGGTCATCCTAGGAGGCGATGGCAAGGGACAGCGATTTGAGCGTCTGGTCAATCGTGTTCAAGAGGGACGAATACAGGCCATCTGCATTGGCCGAGATGGGCCGGCGATTGCGCAGATGCTCGAGGCAAAAGGCTGCCAATGCCATCGAGCCGACTCACTTGAGGTCGCCGTCGAGAAAGGCTGGACACTTGCGCAGAACGCGGCACAAGAATCGGGACGCGCAGTCCTATTGCTGAGTCCTGCATGTGCGAGCTTTGACATGTTCACGGGCTACGCCCATCGGGCGCGCGTTTTTTCTGAGGCTGTCGCCGCATTGGCTCTTCGAGAAGGGCAGCCGTGTTGAGCGGCCTGGCTCAGACCCTTCGCCCGGCCCCCTTGGACAGGGGGTTGCTACTCGTCTTCTTTGGCCTGCTGCTGCTGGGGTTGGTGATGGTCTACTCGGCAAGCCAGCCCCTACCAGGCTCGGAGACGACACCCAGCCTCTGGCGTCAGTTGAGAGGGCACCCCATGCACCTCGCCCTGGGTTTACTGGTCTTCTGGCTCATGCTCTCGATTCCGATCGACCTCTGGGAGCGTTACTCGGGCTTGCTGTTTGGAATTGGCATTGCACTCCTTGCCGCGGTTGCCGCTATTAAGTTGATCGGTGGTGCAAGCTTCATCAAGGACGGAGCAGTCCGCGCCCTGCCTCTAGGCGTTATCACCCTGCAACCGGCCGAACTGGTCAAGTTGTTCGCCTTGGTTTACGCAGCAGCCTATGCGGTGCGCCGACAGGAACGAATGCGCTACGAGTTACTCAAGGGCCTGGCTCCCATCGGGAGCTTAATGGCCCTGGTCATTGCACTTCTTCTCTATCAGCCCGATCTGGGCTCGACGATGGTGATCACCGCGACCGTCATGGCGGTTCTTTTCCTGGGAGGAATGAGTCTGCGCGTGGTCTTCCCCCTGGGCCTGCTTTTGATCGGATTCTTTGCGGCAATGGTCTACTTCACGCCCTGGCGTCTCGGGCGTCTGATGTCGTACTTGACCCCATGTGATCCAACCCACGTTGCATCGACCGGCTATCAGCTCTGTGGGGCACTGATCGCATTCGGTCACGGTGGATTGTTTGGATCTGGCCTTGGCACCGGAATCGCCAAGATGGGCCATCTCCCTCTGCCCCATACAGACTTTATATTTGCAGTGATCGGTGAGGAGCTCGGGTTCGTCGGCGTGATGGCGGTTCTTCTCGCATTCGCTTACCTCGTGCGCAGGGCTGGTGAGGTGGGCCGTCAGGCGATGAGTCAGGAACGCCTTTTTGCCGGGCTCGTTGCCCAAGGCATTGGGGTCTGGATCGGCATTCAGACATTCATTCATGCGGGGGTCAATACGGGACTCTTGCCCACGAAGGGACTGACACTCCCCTTCATCAGCCATGGTGGAAGTTCCATGCTTGTGGTCTGTCTTGCCATGGGCGTTTTGATACGAATCGACATGGAGAACCGCGCTCGAATTCGAGGCACACCCCTGCCCGACCCACGGCAGAGCGCAAGGATTGATTCCGTCTCGGGCCGAGGACAGTCCGTAGCCCGATGGAGTGATGCATGAGTCACTCGGTCAAGGTATTGATTGCCGCCGGTGGAACCGGTGGCCATGTCTTCCCGGCCCTTGCAGTGGCCAAGAGTCTTGCCCAAGAGGGGTATCGGCTTGAATGGATCGGAAGCAACCGCGGCCTCGAGGGAAGGGTTGTGCCGGCAGCGGGTATCGCACTCAAGGAACTCAATTTCTCTGGGCTACGCGGTCGAGGCCTGCTTGCTTGGTTAAGCCTCCCATTGCGTCTTTCTCGCGCCCTGTCGGAGTGTTGGTCTTGGCTAGGCCGCTTCTCGCCGCAATTGGTCATCGTGTTTGGCGGCTATGTCAGCTTTCCGGTTGGAGTCGTGGCACGTATCAGGGGAATTCCCCTCTTGGTGCATGAGCAGAACGCGGTCATGGGCACTGCCAATCGCTGGCTGTCTCGATTGGCGACGCGCGTCATCACCAGCTTTCCATCCACGCGCTATGCACCGCAGCAGGCCTTGGCTATTGGGAACCCCGTTCGCGAGGACCTCAGGGCCTTGCATCGTGCGCGTCGGCTGTCACCCCCAGAGGGGCGTCCGAAGGATGCGCCCCGTCGGCTACTGATTCTAGGTGGCAGCCTGGGGGCAAGACCTCTGAATCAGTCGATGCCGAAACTCCTGTCCTTGCTCAGAGAGGCCGGCATCCCGGTTGAGATTATTCATCAGACCGGTTTGGCTGCCCTGGACGAAACGCGGCAGACCTACTCGATGTGCGGATGGACCCTCGATGATCGGACGGTCCGTGTTCTTGGTTTCATCGATGACATGGCCGAGGCCTACCAATGGTCCGACCTTGTAATCTGCCGCGCGGGCGCCTCCACCGTGTCGGAGTTGATGGCGGTGGGTTGCCCCGCGGTACTGATTCCTCTGCCTCACGCAATTGATGACCATCAGACTGCCAACGCCAATGCAATGGTCGCGCTTGGTGCAGCCGAGTTGGTGGTTCAGACGGAGGCATTAGCGGGCCATCTCTTTGAGGCTGTTCAGAGACTGGGCACGCAGCGACTCACTGAAATGGCAAGAAGCCTTCAGGCCATCGATCCCGACAGAGTCATGGCCGACTTCTTGAAGGTCTGCGACGAACTAATCGCCAGAGCACCAACCTCTGGAGGCGCCCCCGCATGAAGCATCGCATTCGCTGCCTGCACTTTGTAGGAATCGGAGGAAGCGGCATGTCTGGAATTGCCGAGGTTCTTCTCAATCAGGGCTATCGAGTGCAAGGCAGTGACCTCGGCAGCAACACCGCAACAGAGCGGCTATCGAGCCTGGGCGCAAAAATTTTCCAAGGCCATGCCGCTGAGCACCTCGGCACTGCAGATGTCTTGGTGGTCTCAACGGCGGTTCGCTCGGACAACCCTGAACTGCAAGAGGCACGGCGCCGCAAAATCCCCATTGTGCCCAGGGCGCTGATGCTCAGTGAGTTGATGCGTATGAAGCAGGGCATTGCGATTGCAGGCACGCACGGCAAAACAACCACGACGAGTCTTGTGGCCTCGTTACTGGCAGAGGCGGGACTCGACCCCACCTTTGTGATTGGCGGACGACTCAATAGTGTTGGCGCAAATGCCCGTCTCGGCCTCGGAGAGGCATTCGTTGCCGAGGCCGATGAGTCGGATGGCTCGTTTCTGAATCTCATGCCCATGATGGCCGTGATTACGAACATCGATGCGGACCACATGGAGACTTATGACCATGACATGGCACGACTGAAACAATCCTTTGTTGCCTTCACCCAGCGCCTTCCGTTCTACGGAGAGGCCATCGTGTGTCTCGATGATTCCAATGTGCGAGAAATTGTTCCATTCATCTCGAGGCCTGTGATTGGTTATGGCATGCACCCAGAGGCCGATGTTCGGGCCGAGGCGGTGGTGGCCAAGGACTTTGCAATGGTATTCAACTTAATACGGCCTGGCCGGGAACCCCTCCCGGTCGAGTTAAACCTTCCTGGCCATCACAACGTACTCAATGCGCTTGCAGCCTGCGCTGTGGCGACCGAACTCGGTGCGAGCGATGAGGCCATTGCGAAGGGCCTCAAGAACTTCACCGGTGTTGGGCGTCGACTCCAACGCTGGGGTGAGCTCAATGCCGGCAGCGGCAAGGCAACACTCATCGATGATTACGGCCATCACCCCGTAGAGATTGCCGCGACGATTGCGGCAGTGCGCGGCGCCTATCCCGGTCGAAGGGTTTTCCTCGTCTTTCAGCCGCATCGATACAGTCGCACTCGCGATTTGTTCGAGGACTTCGTAAGGGTCTTGTCAACGGTGGATCAATTGGTGCTGAGCGAGGTCTACGCGGCCGGTGAACCCCCCCTCGCGGCGGCCGACGGGCGCAGCCTGGCGAGGGCCGTGCGACAACTCGGGAGAGTAGACCCTGTATTCGCAGCGGGCGTAGAGGAGATTCCGAAATTGGTCGCTGCTCTTCTGCGCCCTGGAGATGTCTTAATAACCATGGGTGCGGGCTCGATCGGCACCATGCCCGCCAAACTCATGGAGTCGTTCCACTCATCTGCGGAGGTTGCCCTTGGCGGATAGAGGTCGTGCGTCGACGAATGCCATGCAGCGCGTGGCTGTCCTGATGGGCGGGGTGTCGGCCGAGCGAGAGATATCCATCCGGTCGGGGCAGGGGGTTCTTGAGGCGCTGCGCTCAAAAGGTGTCGAGGCCATGGCTTTCGATCTGGCACAGCGGCCAATCGGCGATCTCGCAGGCCTTGGATTGGATGCCTGTTTTATTTGTCTGCATGGTCGTTTTGGTGAGGACGGTACCGTGCAAGGTGCGCTCGAGTTAATGCGCATCCCCTACACCGGGTCTTCCGTCTTGGCGTCGGCGTTGGCGATGGACAAGCCTCTGACGAAGCGGGTCTGGACGGGCCTCGGTATTCCGACCCCAGAGTTTGTTGAACTCGTGGCGGGAGAGTCTCTGGCCTCGGATGCGAATCGGCCTCGACTGGAGGCACTGGGCATGCCACTGGCGGTGAAGCCTGCGAGAGAGGGTTCCTCCCTTGGTTTCACGCGGGTCAATGAACGAGAGGCCTTGGGCGCTGCGGTCTCCAAGGCCCTGCAGTTCGATCGCAGTGCATTGATTGAGCAGTTCATCACGGGCAGAGAGTTCACAGTGGCCTTGCTTGATGAACCAGGAGTTGGGTCGGTTCGAGCGCTTCCTGTGGTCGAGATCTGTGCACCCGAGGGTGACTATGGCTATGCCAATAAGTACTTTGGCGATGCGACCAAGTATTTATGCCCGGCACCAATCGATCGCGCGCTGACCGAGCAGATGCAGGCCCTATCGTGCAAAGCATTTGCGGCATTGGGCTGTGAGGGGTGGGCACGGGTAGACATCCTTCTTGATCAAAAATCGAATGTACCCATGCTGCTCGAGATCAATACCTCTCCGGGAATGACGGACCACTCCCTGGTCCCGATGGCCGCGAGAGAGGCAGGCATGCCATACGACGCACTGGTCATGCAGATACTCTCAACCGCTCGACTCAAAACCGAGATGCCACCCTCAGCGGGCCGAACAGCGGATGGCGCGGATGAATAGCGTGCGACAGCTATGGAACTCTGCATCGGCACTCAATCGGCTTGCCGCCGCTCTGACGTCAACGGCCGTGCTGATCCTCTTGGCTCTAGGCGTTTACTTGATCGCGAGTCGCCCTGCCTTTGCGGTGAGACAGGTTGATATCCAGTCAGCAGGCGCACCGCTTCGGCATGTCCAAGAGGCCGATCTGCGAGAGGCGCTGAGATCAGGACTCGCCGGTACAACACTGACTGCAGCGCTCGGTGGTGTCAGGGAGAGGATTGACGCCCACCCTTGGGTGCGTCAGGTGACTATCCGACGAATCTGGCCCAATCGCCTCTTGATTCAGATCGAAGAGCACCAGCCGATTGCAAGCTGGGGGGATGGACGTTTCTTTAATCGCCAGGGTGAACTCTTCGTGGGCGAGGCCAATGGGGTAATGGACGATGCGGCCGATCATTACCAATGCCTCTTGCCCGAGCTTGAGGGTCCTGTGGGCAGCCAAGCCCGTGTCCTCGAGCGAGCCATGCAGGCCTCGGTACTGCTGGAGGCCAATGGCCATCGTCTTCATGGGATGGCGCTGGGTTCCCAATACGCCTGGCAGCTGCGCATCAACAACGGCCTGCTCGTTGAGATTGGGCGGGATGCAATTGGCACGGATTGGCAAGTCAGGCTGCAGCAACTGGCCGAGAGTTTGTCTTGGCTCAGCGCCCAGGTGAGGTCCGAGGGCCGGCTGGCACGAATCGACCTTCGCTATGCCAATGGCTACGCCTATCGGCTTGGTTCGATGGCGGAGCCGTCCACCGACCGCGCAGGGGCAGCAACGAGTTGCTTTCAATACTTCATCAAGGATCGCAACGCATGACACGAGAGACATCTAAATTGCTGGTGGGCCTAGACATTGGAACCTCCAAAATCGTCGCGATCGTGGCACAGGTCCTCGAAGACGAGCGGCTCGAAGTCATTGGATTGGGCCAGGCCGAGAGCAATGGCCTTAAAAAAGGTGTCGTGGGCAATATCGATGCCACCGTCGCTTCAATCCAGAAAGCGCTTGAGGAGGCCGAGCTGATGGCGGATTGCAAAATCACCTCGGTCTACACAGGCATCGCCGGGAGCCACATCCGCAGTTTCAACTCATCGGGAATGGTGGCCATCAAGGACAAGGAGGTCGCTCAGCCCGATGTGGAGCGTGTCATTGAGACGGCAACGGCCGTCACAATTCCGGCGGACCAGCAGGTTCTACATGTACTGCCCCAGGAATTCATTATTGATGGGCAAGAGGACGTGCGTCGGCCCATCGGGATGAGCGGGGTTCGATTGGAGGTCCGGGTTCACATTGTGACTGGCGCTGTGAGTGCCGCGCAAAACATCATCAAATGCATACGGCGATGCGGGCTCGACGTGCAGGAACTGATCTTGCAGCCCCTGGCATCGAGCCACTCGGTTCTCACGGAGGACGAGCGCGAGCTTGGGGTGGCCCTCGTGGACATCGGCGGTGGAACCACCGACATTGCAATCTTTGCAGGTGGGGCCATTCGCCATACCGCGGTGATTCCAATTGCCGGTGATCAAATCACCAATGACATCGCGATGGCGTTGCGCACCCCCACTCGAGATGCAGAAGAAATCAAGTGCCGCTATGGAGTGGCCAAGCAGACCCTCGTGGACGCAAACGCCGGCTTCGAGGTGCCCGGCCTAGGCGACCGCGGACCACGAATGCTCTCGCAGCAATCACTTGCAGCCGTCATCGAGCCCCGGGTGGAGGAACTCTTCTCGCTTGTGGCCCAGGTCATACGAGAGAGTGGATTTGAAGAGCTTCTCTCTGGCGGGATCGTTCTAACCGGAGGGAGTGCACAACTCCCAGGAATGATTGAACTTGGTGAAGACGTCTTTCTGAAACAGGTTCGCGTGGCTCGTCCCAGTTACCGGGGCAGCCTCTCGGACGTTGTGAGCAGTCCCAGATATGCCACTGCCATGGGATTGCTCGAGGAGGCAAAACGGCAGTGGCTTCGCGGTGCAGAGGTGAACAGGCAGACCGGATCTTTCCGGGACACCCTGGCCCGAATGAAGTCGTGGTTTGTGGGCAATTTCTAGTTCCGAACAAAGGAGAAAGTCATGAGTTTCCAAATGTTAGAAACCGACACCTTGGGCACAGTCATCAAGGTCATTGGCGTCGGTGGTGCGGGCGGCAACGCCGTGCATCACATGATCAACCGCGGCGTCCAAGGGGTGGAGTTCGTCTGTGCGAATACCGATGCCCAGTCCCTGGCACGCCCGGGCGCGAACCTAAGTGTGCAACTGGGCTCGTCCGGACTTGGCGCTGGGGCGCGCCCCGAGGCAGGCAAGGCCGCAGCAGAGGGAGCAAGCGAGCGAATCGCCGAGGTCTTAAAGGGTGCTCAGATGGACTTCCTTACTGCGGGAAGTGGCGGTGGGACTGGAACAGGGGCCGCGCCGGTGGTCGCTGAAGTGGCAAAAGAACTCGGTGCCTTAACCGTGGCCGTGGTCACCAAACCCTTCTCATTCGAAGGCAATCGGCGCATGCAGGCGGCCGAGCAAGGGGTCGCCGAACTCGAGGGAAAGGTGGACTCATTGATTGTCATTCTCAATGAGAAGCTTGAAGACGTTCTGGGCGACGAGGTGACCCAGGTCGATGCTTTTGCGGCAGCCGACGACGTTTTGTATAACGCAGTGGCCGGAATTGCCGAAATCATCAATATCGAGGGTCTCGTGAATGTTGACTTCGAGGACGTCAAGACGGTGATGGGGGAGCAGGGCAAGGCCATGATGGGCACTGCCACGGCCGTGGGGCCCGACCGGGCGCGCATTGCAGCAGAGCAAGCCGTCCGCAGCCCCCTGCTTGAGGGGGTCGATCTCTCGGGTGCGCGTGGAATCTTGGTCAACATCACCGCGAGCAAATCGCTCAAACTCAAAGAAACAAAGCTTGCAATGGAGGCCATTCGCACCTTTGCGGCCGAGGATGCAACCATCATATTTGGCACCGTCTACGATGAGTCGATGGGTGATGAGATGCGCGTGACCGTCGTGGCCACGGGCCTCGGTGGCACCAAGAGAAAGCCCACCCTCGTGCGCTCGAGCAACTTCGGTCAGATACTTCGCACCGGCACCGACGATGCAGTTGGAGCACCCGCCTTTCATGCGGCAGGCAACGATGAGCCCCCCAATCCAGGGCGTGACTACCAGGGTTACGATCAGCCCGCCATTTGGCGGCAACCCGCCAAGAGTGAAGCGGCCGCAAGGGTCATGGCCCTGGAAGAAGGCGGCATGGACCGCTTCGATATCCCAGCGTTTCTTCGAAAGCAGGCCGACTAGACAGAAGGCTATTCATGCAGCCTTTGCCGGCTGCTGGCAAACTTTCGTTCGGAGTCCCGATGGTCGGCCTGCCTGCCGGTCATCGGGGTTGTTTTTTTTGCCCCCAACAATAAATAGCGGAGAATAAGCATGCCCATTGCACCTGGCCAGGCCCTGCCGAACGCCACCCTTTACGAATTCATCGAAGAAGAGCCCCCCGGATGTGCGGTGGGCCCGAACGGCTTTGAAGTCGCCGACATGATCAAGGGCAAGAGGCTCGTGGTCTTTGGTTTGCCCGGCGCCTACACGCCTACCTGCTCAGCCAAACATGTGCCAGGCTATGTCGCCATGGCCGAGCAGATCAAGGCCAAGGGAGTCGATGAGATCTGGTGTATCTCCGTCAATGATGCATTCGTGATGGGTCAGTGGGGCAAGGAGCAAGGCGCCCGGGGCAAGGTCCGAATGTTTGGCGATGGCAATGCTGCCTTCTCCAAGGCAATCGACCTCACCCTTGACCTTACTGGCCGTGGCATGGGCATTCGCTCGAATCGATACGCGATGATCGTCAATAACGGCGTTGTTGAGAAACTTTTTGTTGAGCAAGCAGGCAAGTTTGAGGTCAGTAGCGCCGAGAGTATCCTCGCCGCCCTGTCCTAGTGCCTGTCCATCGCTGAGTCGTCGGGTATTCATTACGTATGCTGCGCCAACGCACTCTCCAGTCGCCGGTGACTGCCGAAGGCATTGGATTGCACAGCGGTCAGAGGGTGCGGCTTGGGCTTTTTCCCTCTCCGCCCGATAGCGGAATCGTTTTTCGTCGAATTGATCTACCCGCGCCCAATGAGATCACGTCCCAGGCTGCCGCGGTTGGCGATACTCGAATGGCTTCAACGCTCGCAGCCGGTGATGTGAAAGTTTCCACCGTCGAACACCTTATGTCGGCCTTATCTGGGTTGGGCGTCGACAATCTTTTGGTGGAGGTCGATGCAGCAGAGATCCCCATTATGGATGGCAGTGCCGCGAGCTTCGTTCATCTCGTTCGCTCGGCGGGCCTGAAGGAGCAAGATCGGCCCAAGCGGTTTGTTGAGGTCCTCGAGCCCATCGAGGTACGAGACGGAGACAAGTGGGCGCGGCTGGAGCCGTACTTCGGCTTTCGCTTGGATTTCACGATTGATTTTAAGCACCCCGCGGTGGATCAGACGGGCCAGGAGGTGAGGGTGGATTTCGAGGGCACATCATTTGTCGAAGAGATTGCCCGCGCACGCACTTTTGGCTTTGTCCGCGATGTCGAGTACCTGCGCTCCAAGGGGCTCGCGCTCGGGGGCAGCCTCGAGAATGCAATTGTCTTGGATGACCATCGGATTCTCAACAAAGGGGGTCTTCGGCAGCCAAACGAGTTCGCCATGCACAAGGCACTCGACGCGATCGGCGATCTCTATCTGCTCGGGCGTCCCTTGATGGCGGCCTATCGTGCCTTTAAATCGGGGCATGCACTCAATAACCAATTATTGAGGGCGTTGGTCGAGAGGCCCAATGCCTGGCGAGAGCGGTCCTTTGAGAACCTGAGCCAGGCGCCTGCCGCCTGGTCCCGTCAGTGGTCTTGGGCTTGAACCCCGGCGAGTAGCTCTCGGAGTATCGCATCGGGGATAGAAGGACGCGCGGTTGGCAATCGCGCCCGATGAGGCCCCCCCAGGCCCGCTTGAGCCGGACGCCATTGGAGACTTAAAACACCCAGGCCCTTGTCCTTGAAGTGTGAGAGGAGGCTTGCATTGAGCAGACGAAGCTTGCTGATGTGACCGATGGAGCGCACCGAGACCAGGAGCATTGAGCCGCGAACTCCCTTGCTTGGGTCGGCACGCTGGGCACGGTCGATACCCTGACCGAGGTCGCCAAAACCCAGCTCTCCCAGCGCCTCTTGAAGGTGGGCAACCCAGGCCTCTGATTCCCTCAGACGGTCGAGCAGGGGGTCTAGATCCCCGAGACCTTGCCTCTCAAGCAGAATCCCGTGGACCGTTTTGGAGTGGAGGGGCGTCTTGCGCATGGGCTCATGCTAACCTAGCGCTCTTATGTTGAGTCGCCTTCTTGCGTCGGTCTTCGGTAGTCGCAACGACCGCCTGCTGAAAAAATATCAATCTCGCGTTGAGCAAATCAACGCCCTGGAGCCCTCGACTGAGGCCCTGAGCCATGAGCAGCTGGCCTCCAAGACCATCGAGTTTAAGACTCGAGTTCAGTCGGGAGAAACCATCGACTCGCTTTTGGTGGAGGCATTTGCGGTCTGCCGAGAGGCGGGCCGAAGGGCTCTTGGAATGCGCCACTTCGACGTGCAGCTGCTCGGAGGCATGGTCCTGCACGAAGGGAAAATTGCAGAGTTGGGAACGGGCGAGGGCAAGTCACTTGTGGCCTCCCTTCCGACTTATCTCAACGCACTAGCAGGCAAGGGTGTTCATGTGGTCACCGTCAACGAGTATCTTGCGCGCCGAGACTCGGCCTGGATGGGACGGCTATATAGTTTTCTCGGGCTCACAACGGGTGTGAATGTCTCAGGCATGTCCTCTTCTGAGAAGCGCGAGGCCTACCTTGCAGACATCACTTACGGAACCAATAACGAGTTCGGATTCGACTACCTCCGAGACAACATGGTCACGGATCGTCAGGAACGCGTTCAACGCAGTCTGCACTACGCCGTCGTCGATGAGGTGGACTCCATTCTTATTGATGAGGCGAGAACCCCTCTCATTATCTCTGGTCAGTCGGAGGACAGCACCCAGCTTTATCAGGCCCTCAATGGCCTGCCGGCTCGCCTCAATCCGCAGCCGACAGAGGATGGCCCCGGAGACTACTTTGTCGATGAGAAATCGAGGCAATTGCATTTATCGGATGCTGGATTTGAGCGGGCCGAGCAACTCCTCTCAGAGATGGGTTTGCTTGTCGAGGGCGCAAGCCTGTATGACTCCGCCCAGATTTCTCTTCTTCACCATCTCCTCTCTGCGCTGCGTGCGCATGTCTTGTATGTCCGGGATCAACACTATGTTGTGCAGTCGGGTGAGGTCATTATTGTCGATGAGTTCACCGGACGCCTGATGCCTGGGCGCCGCTGGTCTGACGGCCTCCACCAGGCTGTGGAAGCCAAAGAGGGCGTGGCCATTGAGCCCGAGAACCAGACGCTCGCCTCAATCACCTTTCAGAATTACTTTCGGATGTACGGCAAGCTCGCCGGCATGACCGGCACAGCCGACACCGAGGCCTTTGAATTCCAGCAGATATACGGCCTTGAGACCGTCATTGTCCCAACCCATCGGCCAATGGTGCGCCAGGATCTTCAAGACCAGATTTTTGGCTCCCATGAGGAGAAGGTCGAGGCGATCATCGCCGACGTTCGTCGTCGCCATGAGTCTGGCCAGCCCATTCTTGTCGGGACTACTTCGATTGAGAGTTCAGAGGCGCTCTCCTCGGAACTCACCAAGGTTGGTCTATCCCACCAGGTGCTCAATGCCAAACAGCACGAAAAGGAGGCAGAGATCGTGGCTCAAGCGGGGCGGCCGGGCGTGATCACAATTGCCACCAACATGGCGGGGCGAGGTACTGACATTGTGCTCGGGGGAAGTCTAGAAAAAGACATTGATCGCCTATCTGAAGACACGGCGCTTACCGACCAGCAGCGATCGCATCAGGAGGCAAAGCTTCGACAAGCCTGGCAAGAGCGCCATGACAGTGTGATTTCCGCTGGGGGCCTTCACATTATCGGCACCGAGCGGCATGAGTCGCGTCGCATTGACAACCAATTGCGGGGCCGTGCTGGTCGCCAGGGCGACCCGGGTTCTTCGCGCTTTTATCTCTCCATGGATGACCCGCTGTTGAGAATTTTTGCTGGCGAGAGAATGAAAGCCATCATGGCCCGCCTGGGGGTGCCGAGGGGAGAACCCATTGAGGCGGGCATGGTCTCTCGATCAATCGAGAGCGCCCAACGCAAGGTCGAGAACCGGAACTTTGATATACGCAAACAACTGCTCGAGTACGACAATGTGGCCAATGAGCAGCGCCAGATCATCTACTCGCAGCGCAACGAGATACTCGAATCGACCGACTTGGCTGATTTTCTCAAAGGCCTTCGCCACGGCTGCCTGACGGCAGTGGCCCGGCGCCATGTCCCTTACGAAAGCATCGAGGAGCAATGGGATGTCGATGGGCTCACGAAGATTTTGCTCTCCGATTATCAGCTCGATGCCCAATTGGGCACTGCACTGGACGAAGCCGAAGAACTTGACGATGAGGCCTTGGTTGCGCGTGTCTGCCGTGCGGGGGACGAGGCCTACGCAGCGAAGCTGGCCATGCTGTCTCCAGGCGCGTTCTTGGAGTTTGAACGTTCAATGCTTTTGCATCACATTGACCATGCCTGGCGAGAGCACCTCGCTGCCTTGGATCACCTGCGCCAGGGGATTCACCTTCGCGGGTACGCCCAAAAAGACCCCAAACAAGAGTACAAGCGCGAGGCCTTTGCACTCTTTGAGCAGTTGCTCGAGCGCGTTCGAGACGATGTGACGCGTGTTCTGATCACCGTTCAGATCAGTTCCGAGGAGGAGGCGGCAAAGGCCGCAGCAGAGGTGGCACCCAGTCTGCCCAAAGAGATCTCGTTCACTCACGCCGAGTTCGAGGACCAAGCGTCACTCGTCGATGGGGCGCCGGATCCGAGCGACCATGAGAGCCCGGAGGCGGCGGGCACGGTGCGCCGGGAGTTTCCAAAAGTGGGGCGCAACGACCCCTGCCCCTGCGGCTCGGGGAAAAAATTCAAACACTGCCACGGAGCCTTGGCCTAGAGGGGCCGTCTGGAGATCCCAGTGTCTGTTGGACTCCCCCTGCCCAGACGAGACGAACTCTTTCCTGTTGCGGGCCTTGATTTGTTTTCGGTCTCTGCAGGAATTCGAAAATCGGGACGTCGTGACCTTCTTCTTCTGCGCCTCGCCGAGGGAAGTGCTGTCGCAGGCGTTTTTACTCAGAATGCCTTCTGTGCGGCACCTGTTCAAGTTTGTCGAAGCCACCTCGCCTCCGGGGGGTCTATTCGAGCCCTGCTGATTAATACCGGCTGCGCCAATGCGGGCACCGGTGCGGCAGGCTTGGAGGATGCGCACACGAGTTGTCGATGGGTGGCGGAGGACTGTGGTCTCGAACCAATCCAAGTCTTGCCATTCTCTACCGGTGTCATTCTTGAGCGCCTGCCGATGGAGCGGCTGCGTGCGGGAATTGCACTGGCGAGTCGCTCGGAGCCGAGTGATTGGCTGGATGCGGCCCAGTCCATCATGACCACAGACACCCAGCCCAAGGCCATTTCTCGACGTGTCCGACTCTCGGGCGGCGAGGTCACAATTACAGGCATCTCCAAGGGTGCCGGAATGATTCGACCCAATATGGCGACCATGCTTGGTTTTGTCGCCACCGATGCAAGACTGTCTCGTGAGCAGTTGCATGGATTGGTCGTGAGCAGCTCGGATGACTCTTTTAATTCCATAACGGTCGATGGCGACACTTCAACCAACGATTCTTTCATTGGAATTGCCACGGGTGCTTGCGGTGTCGATGTCTCTCAGGGGACGGCAGACTGGGACTTGTTCTCAGCCGAGTGGTTGTCTGTCTGTCAAGACCTTGCTCGGGCGATCGTTCGAGACGGCGAGGGTGCAACGAAGTTCATGACGATCGATGTCGTTGGGGCTGCAACCCGGGCGGAAGGGCGACAGGTGGCCTACGCGGTGGCCCATTCGCCCCTGGTCAAAACAGCCTTCTTTGCCTCCGATCCCAATTTAGGCCGAATTCTTGCCGCCATCGGATACAGCGGGGTCGAAGGTCTTGACGTATCGAGTGTCTCTGTCGAACTCAACGGGGTTCTTGTGGCGGAGCGCGGTGGCCGTGCGGCAAGCTACCGGGAGGAAGATGGACAATCCGTGATGAAGGAACAGGAGATCACGGTGCGCATCGCACTCGGGCGAGGTGGGGCCGAGGCCAGGGTCTGGACCTGTGACCTCTCCCACGACTACGTCTCGATTAACGCGGATTATCGTTCCTAGCGCCATGGATCGCCTCAATCATCTGCTCGAGAGGATCGAGGCATGGCTTCCCGACCCGCCTCCAAAAGTGGACTTCGCCAGGCAACTGGCCTTTCGATGGGTGCAGCGCCAGAGCCTTTTGGGACGTGTGGCCTACTTAGAGCCGGTGGATCGGGTGGCATTGATTGCCCTCGGTGATCTCTGCCACATTGAGACACAGGCCAAAAGAGTCGTCCGAAACACCGAGCAGTTCGTCCGTGGCCTACCCGCCAATAATGTCCTGCTTACCGGTGCTCGAGGAACGGGAAAGTCCTCATTGGTTCGTGCCTGTCTGAGTGCGTTTTCCGAGGATGGACTGCGGCTCATCGAAGTGGACAAGGCTGACTTGGTTGATCTGCCGCAGATTGCCAAGCGGGTTGCGGGGCGGTCGGAGAGGTTCATCGTCTTTTGCGACGACCTCTCGTTTGAGACGGGTGATGCCGCCTACAAGGCGCTGAAAACCGTCTTGGATGGTGGACTGTCGGCCCAACTCGAGAACCTTCTCATTTATGCCACCTCCAATCGACGCCACCTCATGCCAGAGTCGATGCGAGACAACCTGCAGACCCATACCGACGAGGATGGCGAGATCCACCCGGGGGAGACCATCGAGGAGCGTATCTCGCTATCGGAGCGCTTTGGCCTGTGGGTCTCTTTTCATAGCTTCTCCCAGGACCACTACTTAGACATTGTTCGACACTGGCTGCGTGCGTTCGGCGCCGGGCCTGACCAGATTGAATCGGCCCGACTGCCTGCACTTGCCTGGGCGACTTCGCGTGGTTCTCGGTCTGGAAGAGTTGCAATGGCCTTCGCAAAAGACTGGCTCGCGAGCGGCTCGACCCTTGATTGAACTGGCAGTTGCTGCTGGATTGATAATTGATCGGCGTGGCCGGCTCCTGATGACGAGTCGACCGCGTGACAAGCCTTATGCGGGATGGTGGGAACTTCCGGGAGGAAAGATTGAGCCAAACGAGACGCCTGCAGAGGCCGTCGTTCGAGAGCTACTGGAGGAACTGGGTATTGACGCAACCGCCCCCAGTCATGCCTGGTCGAGCATTCATGACTACCCACACGCACGGGTTCACTTAAGTTTTTATTGGATAAGAACTTGGGGCCACAACGATCCCCAGCCCCATGAGGGCCAACAACTCTATTGGCTAGAGACGAGGATGGACCGGACTCACCCATTCCCTCACCTGC
>DAIPXU010000004.1:0-4572 GCA_036783055.1 Burkholderiaceae bacterium
GAGTACCTGGCTACGAACCAGGGGGTCGTGGGTTCGAATCCTGCCAGCCGCGCCACCTCCTTTGAGTCCTCCCCGAGTTCCCACCCTGGTTGTTGGCGCTGGCATTGCCGGGCTCTGCTTTGCGGTGGCGCTGCGTCAACAGGGACAAGACCTCACACTCATTGAGCAGTCCAGAGAGCCTCGCACCGAGGGGGCGGGCATTCAACTCGGGCCCAATGCAGTTCGAATACTCAAGGCGCTCGGCCTAGGCGATGCGCTTAACGAGATTGGCTGGGAGCCCAAACGACTCCGAGTTCGTGATCTCCACTCTGGCGCAAGCCTCGCCTGCCTTCCTTTGTCCGACCGGCAGGTGGCCAAGTACGGCCAACCCACCCTCACCGTTCACCGCGCAGACCTACAAGACGCTCTGCTTGCTCGCGCCGTCGAGCTCGGGGTGCAGCCCCAATGGGGGCAGAACCTGGAGTCCATTCAGGCCGGTGCATGGGGAATGGCACGACTTGAATCCGGAGAGACCATCGAGGCGGGACTCATCGTTGGAGCCGATGGCCTGCGGGGTCGCTCAAGGCTGGCTGTGCCCAAGGCAAGCCGTCCGAACGCCACGGGCCAGATTGCAATTCGAGGACAACTCGAAGTCTGCCCGAACCCACGCTCCGAACTCGGCCAAGAGATCACGGTCTGGTGTGGAAGCGGGCAGCATGTCGTGGGCTACCCAATTCGATCTGGAAAGCTATACGGACTGGTGTTGATTCAAGACGCAGCGGAATGGTCGCTCGATCAGTCCTGGTCAACGCCGTGGCCAGCCATTCGCCTCTCCCAACTTTTTGGTGAATCGAACAATCTCTTGCGGGGCTTTCTAGAATCTGTTGACGACTGGCGGGCATGGCCACTCTGGGCCTCTGAGCCGCTGACTGGACCGGATCAACTCGCGTTTCGTCACACCGCACTGATCGGTGATGCAGGCCATGCGATGCGCCCCCACCTGGCACAAGGGGCCGCGATGGGGATTGAAGATGCTTGGGTGCTGGCGCACGAGCTCCGGCGACTCGGGTCCCACGAGTCCGGCATTGCAGGGCTAGAGAACCAGCCCCTGGCTGCGACCCACTATGCGAACCAACGTTGGCAGAGAATCGCCACGGTTCAGCAACGCGCACAACGAAGCGGAAAAATCTTTCAACTCAGAGGCCCCATGGCATTGGCAAGGAACATGGCGCTTCGTGCTGCAGGCCCTCAACTCATGGACCAGCCCTGGTTATACGGCCACGGCCTACTCGGGCATGCGACAGATGTGGTCCTCTAAATGCGCCTTCAGTGTCTGAGGCGCAATATCGACCCATGCACCCACCTTGTCATCGAATCCCAGTAGTTTTCCCTCGCCCATCGCACCATCGAACCCACGCACCGTTAGGTATCGGTATTTACGGCTTTTACAGTTGAGTTGCACCAAAAATCGATAGGACATCCGCTCGTGTTGATCAATCACAGCGAGGTTCTTCACGATCCAGAAGGTGCGCGTGGGGCCCTCGCGCTTGATGAACGGAAACTCGTAATGCCAGCTGTAACCCTCTCCGGCGGCATACTGCGTCCAATTCGCTTTGGCGGGAGAAACCACCAAAGCGATCAGAAGAGCAAGGAGGAGATGAAGGTGGCGCGACCGCATGTTCAACATTTTAGCGAACCGATCCTCCAAAAGACAGCATCAGCCTGCGGTGCGACGCCGCTTTCTACAGAAGGCCGCCTGCAAGGACTGCAGTAGCGAGTTCACCCGTTCATCGGCAATCTTGTAGAAGACAAATTTGCCCTCTCGACGCGGCGAAATCAACCCATCGGCCCGCAAAACACCCAGCTGCTGCGAGAGCGTCGGCTGAAGAATGCCGGTGCTCTCTTCCAAATCCGCGACAGACCGCTCGCCTTCGGTGAGTTGGCAGAGCAAGACCAATCGGTCCTCATTGGCCATGGACTTTAAAAACGAAGCCGCCATACCCGCCGAGGCGCGCATGGCATGAATATCAATCGAGGCGGAATCGGCAACCATTTTCAACCCTCACTGGAGATTGCGTTGAACAGCTGCAAGCTCGGCCTCACCGAACTCGCCCTGCAGAGCCAATAGACGCGTGCGCTGTCGAACGACGTTGAGCGACTCGGCAAAAACAGCCCGCTCGGCCTCCACCACAGCCGCCTCGGCGGCCATCAGCTCTAGAGTTGAACGAGCGCCGCTGGCATGCGAGCGACGGGTCTGGGCCGCCCTTCCCTCGGCAAGCTTAAATGTCTGCTGAAGAACGGGCATGCGTTCGTGCGCCAGGGAGAGTGCATGCCAGGCAGTGCGCATTTCCTGCTCAAGCGCAAGCTGCACACGAGCCAACTCTGCCTCTGCTTGATCGGCCTTCGCAAGCGACTCCATCTGCTGAGCCGACCGCAAACCACCAGCAGCGAGCGGCACGGTGAGCTGAATACCCACCAACTGCTGGCTCATCTGCGAAGTTGCATCGTCGTATCGGCCGTTGCCACTGGTGTACTCACCCGCAACCTGGCCAATGGCATGGACCTTGGGGCCAGTCTGCCCTTTTGCGTGTCTTTGCGCATCGAGTATGGCGAGTTCGCGTTGGAGTTGAACGAGTCTGATGCGAGGGTTGCCCTGACGAACCTTTTCAAAGCCCAATGAAAAATCACTCGGGGCTTGGGTTGAAATCGACCAACCCGAGGCCAGAGGTGCTGGACCCTTGTCTTGTCCCGATAAATCTCTCAGCGCAAGCCGTGCCATTTCAAGTTGAGACTGCACCTGCATACGGCGTGACTTTGCATCGGAGACCCGCTCGGCCGACTCATCGAGATCGAGTTGACTCACATCGCCGAGTCCACGGCGCTTTCGCATTTCATTGTCCGAGCGACCCAAGACCTCCTCGAACCTGCGTGCCAACTGAAGTTGGCGTTCCAGCTCAAGAACATCCAAGTAACGCTCGGCGACCGACTGCGCGAGAAAGATGGATGCAAGTCGATGCCCCTGCTCGGCAATCCGCTCACCCAAGCCGAGTTGGGCCGCCTGCATGCGGCGCTCCTCATCAAAGAGTGGCATGAGTGCGGTGACCGCCGCCCTGGCCGAGGCACCAAGGTAGATAGAGGTCTTGAACTCGGCATCAGAGGCAGAAGCGTTATTCATACTCCTTGATGCGAAATGAGCACCCTTGGTTACGTTCTCCAGGCCCTTGGCCCCTGCAAACCCCTCAAACATCACGGTGGGATCCCACAGCGACTTGGCCTGCATGGCCTGCGCCTCGCCAACGCGAAGGGCCTTTAGGCTTGCCAGATAGCCGGGGTCTCGCTGCTTTGCGTTTCGGTAGACCTCGCCCATGGGAAGGGCCTGGGTTGTCGCAGCAACAAGCGCAAGCAGCGAACCACCCAAGAGACGGGAAACTTGCCGGGACACTTGCATGGCCAGCCCTTTTACGCGCCGGCCTTGAGGCCAACCTTGCGCAGAATCCGCTCCATCAGGCACCACTGGGTCAGTCCGCTCTGAAGAAGATTTACGCCAACGAATGCTGTGAATAGAAGCCATGCCTCGTGCACAAACAGTGGACTGGTGGGGACCCCCAGCAGCAAAGAGAGAAGAATGAAGAAACCCGCAACAACTCGTACAACGCGCCATGTGGTCATGGTGACTCCTCCTATGAAGATTGATGAACCAACAAATGCACCCGGCGGTGATAGGCCGAGTAGTAAAGCAAGGGGATAACCACCAAGGTGAGCATGGTGGAGATGAGAATTCCGAATATGAGCGAGACGGCGAGACCATTGAATATCGGGTCGTCGAGAATGAAGAAAGCAACCATCATGGCGGCGCGGACAGTGTAAACAATTGGCTGTGCCCGGGTGATCGCAGACTGAACGACCGCATCTTTGAAGTCTGCGCCTTGGGCCAACTGCAGGTTGATGAAATCCACCAACAGAATGGAATTGCGCACAATGATCCCGGCCAGGGCAATCATGCCAATCATTGAAGTGGCAGTGAACTGCGCGCCAAGCAGCGCATGGCCCGGCATCACGCCGATCACCGTTAGTGGGATCGGTGCCATGATGATGAGTGGCGTTAGGTAAGAGCCAAACTGGGCCACCACGAGCAAGTAAATGAGAATGAGGCCCACCAGATACGCGGCACCCATATCCCGAAAGGTCTCGTAAGTGACCTGCCACTCGCCATCCCATTTCACTGCAAGCTTCTCGTGTGCGATGTCGGGCTGACTAATAAAGAACTCGGCATCAGGCGCAATACCAGCCGACTCCATGGCCCTTGATCGAGCAGCAAAGAGGCCGTAGAGCGGGCTGTCGTACTTCTCCGCGACATCGGCCACAACGAAGATGACGGGCAAAAGATCTTTGCGGTAGATGATCTGCTCCCGATCGGCGTCAACGATTGACACAAGCTCACGCAATGCAACGGTCTCTCGAGTGACCGAGCGTACAGTCAGTGAGAGCAAGGCCTCTAAATTCTCTTGACGCCCTACGGGGCTAATTAAGCGGCCGGGGCGTGCCCCTTACGAGGCAACGTCCAGATGGGAAGATAGGACCCATGCGCGACCG
>DAIPXU010000004.1:4582-22506 GCA_036783055.1 Burkholderiaceae bacterium
TGCTTCGTCACCGGAGAGTCCCGCGCGAAGTGTCTCCACAATGACCTGCTGTGGCACCCCCATGAGGGAGGCCTTGCGACGGTCGATGACCAAGACCTTCTTGGGTGCCTTGGCGGTGGTGCTGTCGTCGACATCCACCAGTCCCGGAGTGCCTTCCAAACTGGCTCGGAAGGCCTGGGCGGCTGTGCGCCGAGACTCCTCGGTGGGGCCATAGATCTCCGCAACAATTGGCGCCAATACCGGCGGGCCGGGCGGAACCTCGACCACCTTCACGTTGCCCCCATGCGCGCGAGCAATACGAACCAGCTCGGGCCGAATGCGAGTGGCAATGGCGTGGCTCTTCTCGGAGCGATTGGATTTGTCGACCAGATTGACTTGAATGTCGCCCTGATGGGGCGCCTGGCGGAAGTAGTACTGGCGCACGAGGCCATTGAAATTGATGGGCGCTGCGACGCCCGAGTAGGTCTGTGTGCTCTGAACCTCCGGCACCTTGGCGAGCGATGCAACCATCTCCCTGAGAACCATGTCGGTCTTCTCAAGCCGTGTGCCCGCGGGCATATCGAGCACCACCTGAAATTCGCTCTTGTTATCGAAGGGAAGCATCTTGAGTACAACCCACCCCACTGCAGGCAGGGCCACCGAGACCGCAATGAGACCGCCAACAGCCAGGCCCAGTAACCCGCGATTCTTACTTCCATCGTTGCCGAGAAACGGAGCGAAGACGCGCTCAAACCGGGGTGCGAGCCATCGCGTGAGGGGGGATGTGTGCTCATGGCCCTGGGCGTCCAATGCAGCCCTATGATCTGGGTTGAGTGCCTGGCCCGCGCTCGCACTCTGCTTCATCCAGCGTTGCGCCATCCAGGGCGTGATCACAAACGCCACCGCGAGCGATATCAACATACCCATGCTCGCATTGATGGGAATGGGGCTCATGTATGGACCCATGAGCCCAGACACAAACGCCATGGGCAAGAGTGCGGCAATGACAGTGAATGTCGCGAGAATGGTGGGCCCCCCAACTTCGTCCACAGCGGCGGGAATGATCTGTAGAAGTGTCTTGTGGGGGAAGATGGCCTGATGACGGTGGATGTTTTCAACCACCACGATGGCATCGTCAACCAGGATGCCGATCGAAAAAATGAGTGCGAAGAGCGAGACTCGGTTGATGGTAAAACCGTAGGCCCATGAGGCGAACATGGTCGCCGCCAGGGTAAAGACCACCGCGAGCCCAACAATGGCCGCCTCGCGCCGGCCCAACGCCAAGTAAACCAATGCCACCACGGACACAGTGGCAAACAGCAACTTCTGTATGAGTTGCTTGGCCTTCTGATCAGCGGTCTCACCGTAATTGCGGCTCACGCTGACCTGAACCTGTTCGGGAATGGTGCCGGCCTTTAATCGCTCAATGGCTTGCTCGATGCCTGAGGCCACATTCACAGCGTTCTCACCGGGCTTCTTGGTAATTGCAATGGTCACGGCCGGCAGCGGTGCTGACATCTCACCAGATGCGGCACGTTCGGTATGCCAGACCAGTCGGCGAACCTGGGCGGGTCCATCAATGATCTGGGCCACATCGCGCAGGTAAACAGGGCTGCCCGCCCGAACACCCAAGACCAGCTCGCCGACGTCTTGGGCGCTGCGCAGGAATGGACCGGCCTCGACTGCAATGGCCTGCTCACCGCTTAGCAGGTTACCAACCGGACTGCCTGCATTGACGGCCATGAGCAGCTGCTCGACATCCATCACGGTAAAGCCTCGCTGCACCAGACGCGCGGGGTCGAGTTCGACTCGGATCGCACGCCTTGGCCCCCCGATTGTGTTGACTTCGCGAGTGCCCTCGACTCGCTTGATATGAGTCTCAAGCCGGGTGGCGAGCTGCTCGAGGGCGAGCCGGTCGAACTTCGGGTCTTTGCTGCTCAGAACCAGGGAGACCACCGGTACATCGTCGATTCCCTTGGGTTTGATGACCGGTGGCAGCACACCGAGCCCGCGGGGGAGCCAGTCGGAGTTGGCCGAGACCACATCGTGAAGGCGAACCAAGGCCTCGATTCGAGGAACACCCACCTCAAACTGAACAGTAATGACAGAGAGGCCCGTTTGAGACACCGACATCACATGCTCAACGCCCGAGATCTGGGCCAACACCTGCTCGGCAGGCACCGAGACCATCTGTTCCACATCTTTGGCGGCGGCCCCCGGAAAGGGAATGATGACGTTGGCCATGGTCACATTGATTTGCGGCTCCTCTTCCCTGGGGGTGACGAGCACCGCGAAGAGTCCGGCAAGGATCGCCATAAGAGCGAGCAATGGGGTGATTCGAGCTGTCTGAAAGAAGGCAGCAACTCGGCCGGAGAGGCCAAGGGGTTCGCAGGTATTGGGATCGAGCGGTGTCTTTTGCATAGTTATATTAATATATAATATGTTTAATTATATATCAATAGCCACCCGTTTGAAGACCAATGGCGGGCAACGCTGTAACCCCGAAGTCCTTCTAAAGCGGAAGAATGGGGTTGCGCGCCCTCACGGACGTGGCCCGCTGTCCACGGTCTCCAGCCAGTTGAACATCGAGCGTTGACAAACGCTTGTGCTGCCGCATGATGCCGAGATCGATGGTGCGCAACTTCATGGGCTCGGCGCACTGAAAGGTGACCTTGTAATTCAGGTCGCTGTGTTCACCCCCCTTCCCCGATGCTCCCCTGAGGGCAGAGAAAAGGGGCGACTCAAACGTGGACTCGGCAACAATGCACCGCCCCTCGGCATTCGGTTGCAGCATCTGCTCAGGCCGCCCGAGCCGATCGCGCAGCTCCACTAAGGCAGCACGCTGGGCATCCGACTTGGGCATGTGCTCGAAGCCCACGAGGCTCTCCATTGGAATCATCAGTGAGAAAGACAGGCGTCCCCCATCGACCACAAGCTCCATTTCACCCTTGCCGTGAACGTGGGCCTTCCCATGCGCAAGCACGAGACCCGAAAACACTGAAAACAAGACTGCAACGCCGCACTGGGCCAACCGCTTCATCTCGCATCTCCTTCTGGCCACAAGAGGCCAATGAGTTGATCTCGCTCGCGACTCGAATCGCAGAGTCGCTCCCGAATGCCCGGGTACGCACCTCGAAATCGAGCGGGCATGCTTTCCACGCTATCTGAGCTGTCAAGACCCCAGGCGGACCAGGCATTGGTGTGAATCTCGGTGAGGCCGGCCCTGGCTCCGACACCAAAGAGGCCCGGGTAATCGCTCCCGAGCATGGCACGGTGGCAGCCAATATCACTGGCCAACACGGGAAGATCGCAGGCGACGGCCTCTGCAATGACCAGTGATCCACCCTCGGCCACCGAGGGGTGCAGAAGCAGGTTTGCCCGGTGCATCTCTGCGAAGACCTCTGGCTTCGAGACCGCGCCACGAAAAACAAAGACCTCGGGCAGTGCCCGCGCATAAGCCCGCATGGCCGCATAGAGACTATCGTCAAGGCTCGCGCCACAATGAATCAACTGCATTCGGCGACGCTCCTGCCGTGTTCGCTCCATGGCCCAGTCCTCCACGGCCCCAAATGCCGTGAGTGGGTCCTTCTCAGAGCGGACATTTCCCACCATCAGCACCCGATAAACATCATCGGAGGACTGCGCATGATCGGAGCGAGAGTTCGCTGGCGTGTCAGGGGGGGCGCTGGCGGTCTGCTCAATCACCGCAAGGCGCCCATACAGAGTTCGACCAAGCCGCCTCAGATGATGATGAAGTTGTTCCGCCGCGTCAGACTGCAACGCAAGCACCGCCTGCGCGGACTCAATGGTTGAGAGGGCCATGGCAGTGGCCTCACTTGATGAGTCGGGCTGGGCCAGATCCCCATAGACATCGGTACCTGTCAGCACCACTGTGTAGCCCAAACCCATATTCTTGAGTTGGGCGGCCAAGGGCTGCGAGCGGCGTGCGTGAAGCAAGACCCAGCGAATGCTCGAATCCTCTCGCAAACTCCCGTTGGACAATCCGCGCAGGGCTTCATCCAAGTTAACCGCTGATGCATCAACACCCGCTGACTGCAAGAGCGCGGCGTAACGGTTGGCCGTCTCCCAGTTGCCAGAGGCGGAACCCGCGCCGTAGGGTGAGACGACAATGGCCTTTCGATTTCGCATGCGATTCATAATAGGCCGATGGGTACTCCAAACTTTCGCTTAATGGGCTGGGATGACATTGCCGATTGCCTTCAATGGTGTCGAAATCAGACTCTGCACGCGTGCTAGGGATTCACAGACTCACTCGGTGAACGATGCGCAGTCCCTTACAAAGAAAACCTCAACCCGCCGCTGTGGGAGTTTGGTCATGTGGCTTGGTTCCAGTCATATTGGATCACACGAAACAATTTCAGACAGCAGGGGCTGAACTACTCAGTCCACACCCACGCCCAGCCCCACCCCGATCAGCCCGACGCCATTTTCAATTCCAGCCTTCTCGCCCACTCACCGCGCTGGGAACTCGAAGCTGTCACCGCAGAAAAGGTTGTGGCAATGCTTGAGCGGGGCCTCAACGAGGTGCTCGAATGCCTCTCGCAGGACGCCAACTCCGAGAGCGCAAGCCCCTATTTTTATCAGCTCGCCATCGCCCATGAATGCATGCACTTGGAAGCCTTCCTCATGCAGGCCAATCAACTCGGCATCTCGCCTCGCACCGAGCGTATGAAGCCCAACACCCTGACCCAACCGGGCATGCAGATTCATGTGCCTGCAGGCACGGTGCTCTCATGTCCGATGGTGTCGCACGACTCCGGATCAAGTCACTTTCTCTTTGACAACGAGTGCCCTCCACGCAAGTGGGCGTTCGAAGCCTTTGAGATCGACAGCCGCCCCATCTCCTGCGGAGAGTACGCGTCCATTCTTGAGAGAAGGCCCCATCCAAGCCTGCGCGAGGGGCCCAAAGGGCTCGAGAGATTGTTATTCGGTGAGTGGGTGCCCGTTGATGAAGCCGCACCGGTGAGCCATATCCGTCTCGATGATGCGCAAGCTTGGTGCGAGATGCATGGCCGACGACTGCCCACCGAGGCAGAGTGGCTTGCTGCAAGCGCCCTGCAGGACTTTGCCTTGGGCGAAGTCTGGGAGTGGACCGCCGACCCCTTTTTGCCTTTCGAGGGCTTCTCACCCCACCCGTATGTGGACTACTCCAAGCCTTGGTTTGGAGACCACCAACTCCTAAAAGGTTGGTCTTGGGCCACGCCTGCGCCGATGCGAGATCGGCAATTCAGAAACTTTTACAAGCCGCACCGAGCCGACGTATTCAACGGCTTTCGGTCGGTGTCTAGGTAGCCCAGTACAGCGCCACGCCCGATGCGGAACTGCTCACCGTCTTCTTAACGGAATAGCCGGCCCGCATGAGCAAATCTGAAAACGACTGCAGGTTGTACTTGTAAGAGTTCTCTGTGTGAATCCGCTCCCCCACCTGAAACTGCCGATGTCCACCCTTCTGCCAGCGCACGTCCTGTTCGACCCGCGACTCCAAGTGCATTTCGATGCGGCCATGGGAATCATCAAAAAGCGCCACGTGCCGCCAATTCTCGAGCACAAAGTCGGCATCCAATAGACGGTTGAGGTGCAGGAGAATGTTTTTGTTGAACGAGGCAGTCACCCCGAGGGCATCGTCGTAGGCGGCAACCAGTTCTCTCTCTGGCTTGAGGAGGTCGACTCCGATTAACAGACCGGCGAAGCGAGGGGTGTCCCGCAACTTCTCAAGAAACGCCCCCGCAGAGTCGGGGTCAAAGTTCCCAATGCTCGACCCAGGGTAGAAGTAAATCACCGGTGCACCCGGGGTGTTGATTCGATTGACTGTTGCGTGCGGGAACTCGTTTGCAAAGTCGGTTCCCAGTCCGACCACTCGAACATCCGGGTAGCCCTCGGCGAGTTTCTGCAAGCAGGGTCGCATGAAGCCCACCGCAATATCCATCGCCAGGTAAACCGACGGGTGAATGGTATCGAACCAACGCACCGCCTTCTGACAATTGCCTGCGCCGAGATCCACCAGGCAGGCATGGTGGGGAATCATTCGCGAGAGCGCACTGAGTTCCCTTGAGACCAGAGCGGCCTCGAGTCGCGTGACCTGATACTCGGGCAGTGCGGTAATCGCCTCAAAGAGCTTGGAGCCGAGCTCATCGTAAAAAAACTTGGGCGGCAGACTGGCCGCGGGCGCCGTCAGGCCGGTGATCGCATCGCTCTTGAGGCGCACCTGGTCAATATGCTCAGCCCCATGAAACTCAAGCATCCCGAAGCCTCTGGCTCTTTCGCACCCGCTCATAGAAGTCGTCTGGCTTGCCGCTGACCCACTTCACAAATCCACGCATCTCTGGATGCTCGATCAGCGCCTCAACAGTGTTGTAGTGTCTGGCAAGCTCGCTCTCGGTAAAAAGCGCATGAATCTGCCGGTGACAGATGCGGTGGAGGTATTGGGTGACTCGCCCGCCCTTCGATTTAGGGATGAGGTGGTGGGCATCTCGCTGGGATGCAGGGATATCGCGTCCGCAGAGGGGACAGACGGGATCTTGCATCTCCTCGTTGGCGGCCGCTTGCAGAGCCACCTCTTCGAGTTGCCTGCGCTTGATTCTTCCTTGCATGGCTTGAATTATGGGGGGTCTCGGGGCTTGCCCAACTTCAAAACCCCGTAGACCAGCAACGAGACCACAAACCAGAAGAGGAAGACTTCTGGAAAGACACCTTCAAAGAAAAAGTCCACCAGAGAGGCCACCAAAAGGGCCTCCAAGGTGGAGAGGGCCGCGACCCAGGTCCAGTCCAAGCGGCGCACCCAGGCGAAGAACGGGTGCTCGTTGAACTGGCCCATGGTCGAAGGACACTCAGTGAGGGTTAGTGTTTTGAACCCGAGTGATGCTTATCACCCCCGCCGTGATGTTTGTCTGCGTGGTGCTTGCCGCCCGTGGACACTTTCGCGGTGATCTCTTTCTCTCCTGCATTCTTAAAGACGAGTGTGACCTTGATGGTCGACCCCTCTGTGAGGGTGTCTTTCAGGCCCATGAGCATGAGGTGATAGCCCTGCGGATTGCCCGGCGCCAATGAGATCTTCCCACCGGCTGGCAGATCAATCTGAGCCACTTCGCGCATCTTCATCATGCCGCCATCCATGGACATGGTGTGGAGTTCAACACGCTTGGAAGCGGACGAACGGGCACCCACCAGTTGGTCGGCAGCACCCTTGTTTTCTATTTCTTTGATGTGAACGACACCATTGGGTTGCCCAGGCTTGGTGGCTTGGGCATAAACATGCTCGATCTCGAGCGACCCGTGGCGAATGGAGTCGGCCTGGGCAGAGAGTGTTAATCCAAGAGCGGCAACTGCTAGAAGAAGACTTTTTGTCATTTCATTTCCTTAATTGTGATGGAGGGCACGGCCATCAAAGGGAAGGCCACTGCCAGGATTTCATTGGGACTAGGCCCCCTGCGGTGGGCCCCTTGCACGCTTGAGGGCCAGCGCCAGGTTTTGGCGGCAAGGCGTGCATTGCGGTGGGAGCAGACTTGCAAGAAGCCTTGGCAGATAAACGCTGGCGGTCGGCACATCGGGGGCCGGCGCTCCAGAGACGAAACACCACTGACAGTGCGCGTTGACAAGCGGCGCACCCGAACCCGATGAATCGTGCGAAGCACTCGATGAGGCCAGACAGAGTCCGTAGGCACGCTCGAGGAGAACCACCCGGGGGTCCGGGGCCGGTCGAGTAAAGGCATGGAAAGATGACCAGGCAACCACCAGGGCAAGGAGCACGCCCAGTGGTGCATGTCCTGCCAAGAAGACATACCGAATTGGCCGGTGCGAGTTCATCGGTCCATTCTACTGAGGTGTCATAAGACCGGGCCTAACCGTCAAGTGATACAGACCTTGAGAGCGGCCATTCACTTATCAAAACTATGGCTTTTCAGGGGGAATTAGTTTTTTCCTATCGGTAGAGTAACAACAAACAATTAGACGTCTTGGACAAGAGCCGTCTACCCTGCCAATGCACTTCATCCCAAACAGGAGATTTCTATGACCGATTTATCGATGTGTCCCGTGATGCACGGCGGCAACACGTCTGGCACCAAGAGCAATATGGAGTGGTGGCCCACCACGCTGAACCTTGACATCCTTCACCAACACGACACCAAGACCAACCCGCTCAAGGGCTTCAACTACCGTGAAGAGGTCAAGAAGCTCGATGTCAATGCACTGAAAAAAGACCTCACTGCCCTCATGACCGACAGCCAGGACTGGTGGCCAGCGGACTGGGGCCACTACGGCGGCCTGATGATTCGCATGGCATGGCACGCTGCAGGCACCTACCGCGTATCGGACGGACGTGGTGGCGGCGGCACGGGCGCCCAGCGCTTTGCACCTCTGAACTCCTGGCCCGACAACGCCAACCTGGACAAGGCACGTCGTCTGCTGTGGCCGATCAAGAAGAAGTACGGCAACAAGCTCTCCTGGGCCGATCTGCTCATCCTGGCTGGAAACGTGGCCTACGAGTCCATGGGCCTGAAGACCTACGGTTACAGCTTTGGCCGCGAAGACATTTGGCATCCCGAGAAGGACATTTACTGGGGTTCCGAGAAGGAGTGGCTGGCTGCTGCCCGTTATGACGGCGCGGGCGAGAATCGTGAATCACTGGAGAACCCCCTTGCAGCCGTTCAGATGGGTCTCATTTATGTGAACCCCGAGGGTGTGGGTGGCAAGCCTGATCCCCTGCGCACCGCCCATGACGTTCGCATCACCTTTGCGCGCATGGCCATGAACGACGAAGAGACCGTTGCCCTCACCGCAGGTGGTCACACCGTGGGTAAGGCACACGGCAACGGCAGCGCAGCCGATCTCGGCCCCGATCCAGAGGGCGAGAATGTCGAGACCCAGGGCCTCGGATGGCTCAACAAGAAGGGCCGCGGCATTGGGCGCAACACCGTCACCAGCGGCATTGAGGGTGCTTGGACGACCCACCCCACCAAGTGGGACAACGGCTACTTCCACCTACTGCTCAACTACGACTGGGAACTCAAGAAGAGCCCAGCCGGCGCAAACCAGTGGGAGCCAAAGAACATCAAGGAAGAGGACAAGCCGGTGGACGTGGAGGATCCCTCGATCCGCTACAACCCCATCATGACCGATGCCGACATGGCCATGAAGATGGACCCCGAGTACCGCAAGATCTCTGAGAAGTTCTACAAGGATCCCGCCTACTTCTCGGAAGTCTTTGCCCGTGCATGGTTCAAGCTGACCCACCGCGACATGGGTCCGCGCTCCCGTTACATCGGACCCGAAGTTCCGAAAGAGGACCTGATTTGGCAAGATCCGATTCCTGCCGGCAACAGCAAGTACGACGTTGCTGCCGTGAAGGCAAAGATCGCCGCCAGCGGCCTATCGATCGCCGAGATGGTCTCGACTGCCTGGGACAGCGCCCGCACCTTCCGTGGCTCTGACTACCGCGGCGGTGCCAATGGTGCTCGCATTCGTCTGGCTCCCCAGAAGGATTGGGAAGGCAACGAGCCCGCACGTCTCTCCAAGGTACTCGGTAAGCTCGAGTCGATAGCCAAAGAGACCGGTGCAAGCGTGGCCGATGTCATCGTTCTGGCAGGAAACGTGGGAATTGAGCAGGCGGCCAAGGCCGGCGGCTTCAATGTCACGGTGCCCTTCCATGCTGGCCGTGGCGATGCCACCCAGGAGCAGACCGATGTCGAGTCCGTGGGTGTGCTTGAGCCCCTGGCCGATGGCTATCGCAACTTCGTGAAGAAGGCCTATGCCGTTACCCCCGAGGAGATGCTCCTTGATCGCACCCAGCTCATGGGCCTGACGGCGCAAGAGATGACCGTGTTGATCGGTGGCATGCGTGTTCTTGGCACCAACCATGGTGGAACTGCCCACGGCGTGTTCACCGACCGCGTTGGCGTTCTGAGCAACGACTTCTTCGTCAATCTCACCGACATGGCTTACAACTGGAAGCCCACCGGCAAGAACAGCTACGACATCGTTGAGCGCAAGAGCGGCAAGACCAAGTTCACCGCAACCCGTGTGGACCTTGTCTTCGGTTCGAATTCGATCCTGCGTGCCTACGCCGAGGTCTATGCCCAAGACGACAACAAGCAGAAGTTTGTTGACGACTTTGTGGCCGCCTGGACCAAGGTGATGAACGCCGATCGCTACGATCTGCAGAAGTAAGCCGCTTTAGCACCATTCAGTGCCAGTAAGCAGCCCGGTCCCGAGAGGGATCGGGCTTTTTTCTGCTCAATGGTTGCCTGCACGAGAGGGTTGCCTTGGATAGGGACTTTCCTTGGCTGGTGACTTGCCTCGACTGGTGACCTGCGTCGACTGGTGACCTGCGTCGACGAATCGACTGCATTGCCCCTCAGGGTATGGCACGGCCATTGCTTTGATTGACGTGAAAACCAACCCATTTGGGGGTCCTGTGTCGACCATCGACAACAATCTGCCGTCACCACTGGCCTACATCCCGAGCTCGGGACAAGGAGAGGACAAGGGAGTCCACCATCGACTCCCCGACGGCCGACCCGTGACCTACGCCGACATCATGCGCGCCGTTCAGTAAGGGCGGGCCGATGAGGATGTCTCACCATTCTTTACGGGACAGACCAACGCACAGGCCCTGGGTGCCTACCGGGTGGCAAACATCGTCAATGACCCCCCGTTCTTCCTAAGCGCCGCCGTGGCACTCGCCCAGCGATCGATTTTTGGTCTGACCTCAGCCCTTGCAAGTTCGCTGACTGAATTGAGTGCATCTGCAGAGCCAGCAGATCCACTGAGTGACTCTCTCGCGGCGGTTAATATGATCCCAAAGTCGCACCCCACAAATACTCCAGAGCCGTTTACGAGAGCGCATGTGGCCTATCGAGAAAGCGACCTTCAATCCGGAGAATGAAGTTTCCGAGCCGATCGAGCGGCAGACGTCTTTGGAAACCTAATCGGATTCAATTCACCAGAGCGCAGCACCAATGAAACTGGCCCAGAATATGGGGCATGCGAATCGTTGGCCTCACACTATCGCTGTTTGCGACACTTGCAATTCTTCACACGAGTGGCTCGCGGGCGGGGCCTCCCCCAACTGAATCGGCGTTCCAACTCAGTGACCAGGCAACCCTCTTCTACCGTCAGTGGTCACCAGACGATCCAAAGATCGTTGTTCTTGGCGTGCACGGTTTCAATGACCATAGCAAGGCCTTTGCCCCGCTGGCTCGGGCCCTTGTGGAGCGGCGTCAAGCCGTGGTCTATGCCTATGACCAGCGCGGATTCGGTGCCAATACAAGGCCAGGCGTTTGGGCAGGCGAAGACCGGCTTGTGGATGACCTGCGAGAGGTTGCCCAGGAGGTTAAGCAACGTCACCCTGGACTTCCGCTGGTTGTTGTGGGAGAGAGCATGGGCGGCGCAGTGGTGCTTCGCGCGAGCACAGAGCGGCCGGGGTTAACAGCAGACAGAGTTATTCTGAAGGCACCGGCGATATGGGGCGCCGAGGCGATGCCCTGGTATCAACGCGCGAGGCTCCAGTGGTTCAATGCCATCGCACCCGACTTCACATTTACCGGCCGGGGCATTCAGAGTTTGGGCATCCGGCCCACAGACGATCCGGCCGTGTCGAGGGACCTGAGTCTTGATCCGCTCTTTATCAAGGAGACCCGCGTAAGCAGTCTTTATGGAGTGACCCAACTCATGGGACAGGCACTCAATCATCCAATCGAGTTTCCAGTGCCCACCCTCGTTCTATACGGACTCAAGGACAAGATCATTCCTCCGCAACCCACCTGCTACTGGCTCACACGGCTCGTGAGCATCCCTTCGCACTCCCCAGCGAATCTGCGATTGATCGTCTACCCCAATGGCTGGCACATGCTCACCCGACAGCTAGAAGCCAAACGCGTCATTCGCGACATTGAGGCGTGGATTGGCGGCGGGGAATCGGTTCAAGAAGCAACCCCGATGCTCGAGCCCGAGGAGGCCCGAGCCGTGGTTTGCCGGTGAAGGCCTGCGCGTCGCAGAGAAGCTGAGCGCTAAGCTGATCTCTCGCGAGATCGCACCTGCCGCAGCTAATGTGCTGGGGTCAAATAGATCAAGTTCTGGTGGGGTCGGGGATTCGAACTTCCTGTATGACGTTCACAGAACTTGCGGCGCGTGGCGCCACACGCTACAATTATGACATGATTCGAAGTTTCAGGCATAAGGGCATCGAGCGCTTCTTTAAATCAGGCGCCCGCGCCGGAATCCAAGCCGCTCATGCCCCGCGCCTAGCTCGGCAACTGTCAGCACTAGATGCCGCATCGCGGCCTGAAGACATGAACAGACCCGGCTGGGACTGGCACCCCCTGAAGGGCAGCCTTTCTGGTCACTGGTCAGTCAGCGTTAACGGCAACTGGCGTCTGACCTTTACGTTTGAAAACGGCGATGCTGTACTGATCGATTACCAAGACTACCACTGAGGTGACTATGAATTCGATGTTTAACCCCCCCCATCCTGGCCTCACCCTGAGGGACGACATTCTGCCTGCGCTGAACCTGCAGGTTGGCGAAGCTGCAGTACAGTTGGGAGTCGACCGCACGACGCTGTCCAAAGTACTCAATGGAAGAGCAGCGATCAGCCCCGCGATGGCACTGCGCATTGAGCGCTGGCTTGGCAGAGATCACGGTGGCGCTGCAGAGGTTTGGCTTGAACAGCAAACCGCTTTTGACTTGTGGCAGGCTCGCCAAGCAACGAAGGCTTCGAAGACCTTATCCCAAGTGAAGCCCCTTAAGTTGCAGGCCGCCTAATCCGTTTCGTCGGACCGAATAGCAAGTTCGAATCCTGTGGCGGAGACGGTGGGATTCGAACCCACGATGCGCTTTTGGCACATACTCCCTTAGCAGGGGAGCACCTTCGGCCTCTCGGTCACGTCTCCGTTAACGACATTCTAACTTAGGCCTCCAAACCGAAGGCCTTGTGCAGGGCCCGGACGGCCAACTCCATGTATTTGTCGTCGATAACCACGGAGATCTTGATCTCACTGGTCGAGATCATCAGAATATTGATGCCCTCTTTCGAGAGGGTCTCAAACATCTGGCTGGCAATGCCCACGTGAGAGCGCATGCCAATTCCTACCACCGAGACCTTGCAGATATCGGCCGCACTGGAAATCTCGCGTGCCTTGATCTCTGGCTGAACCTTGGTGCGAATCACCTCGAGCGCCTTGCTGAGTTCATTGCGATGCACAGTAAATGAAAAATCGGTCATGCCATCGTGACTGGCATTCTGAATGATCATGTCGACATCGATATTGGCGGCCGCAACTGGCCCCAGAATTTTGTATGCAATACCTGGCTTGTCGGGCACACCCGCCACAGTGATCTTGGCCTCGTCTCGATTGAATGCAATGCCAGAAATAACTGCCTGCTCCATGATTTCATCTTCCTCATAAGTAATCAGGGTGCCCGACTGGGCCTCCTGCGCGAGATTCATGTCGGGGTCGGTGAGGCTCGAGAGTACCCGCGTCTTCACCTTGTACTTGCCTGCAAACTCGACCGACCGAATCTGAAGCACCTTGGACCCAAGGCTGGCCATCTCGAGCATCTCTTCAAAGGTCACACGCTCGCGCCGCTTGGCCTCGGCAACGATTCTCGGGTCGGTGGTGTAAACGCCATCGCCATCGGAGTAAATCCAGCACTCTTGCGCACGCAATGCCGCAGCCACGGCAACGGCAGAGGTATCAGAGCCCCCTCGCCCTAGGGTAGTGATCGAACCCGATGGATCGATGCCTTGAAACCCCGTGATGATCACCACATAACCATCGTTGAGGTCCTTGCGCACCCGCGCATCGTCAATCGATTCAATACGCGCCTTGGTAAAGGCTGAGTCGGTTCGCACAGGGACCTGCCAGCCGGTGTAACTCTTCGCTTTCACGCCCTGCTTCTGGAGGGCCAGCGCCAGCAGACCCACCGAGACCTGCTCGCCGGTGGCGGCAATCTGATCCAGCTCGCGAGGATCGGGATTGTCGGTAATTTCTTTGGCCAGCCCGAGCAATCGGTTGGTCTCGCCCGACATGGCCGAGGGCACCACCACCATCTGGTGACCCGCTCGCTGCCATTTGGCCACACGCTTGGCCACATTCTGAATGCGCTCGGTGGACCCCATCGAGGTACCACCGTACTTGTGAACAATAAGGGACATGATTTCTGCTGAATTAATGGATTTCTAGCCGCATCTGACCAGCCCGCAACCATACCCGAAAGCCTGCACGCCGAGCAACCGAATCGGCCTCCACCACCATCTCTGCGCGGCTCTCCGAGTCGGCCAGCCGCAGCTGGCGAACAAACTCCTCAAGCCGTCGTGCGGGGGGCATAGGCAGGCCATGGCTGCGAATCCAATGACGCAATACAGATCGTTGTCGATCAGGCGACAAACCACTCCAGGCCGCAAGCGACAACGCAATGGGCGGCCCTGTTCTCTCCTTCGGTTCCGGTTCCGATGCCACGCCATTGTTAATGGCACAGGCCTTTAAATCGATTTCAGCCAATTCCTCCAACTGACGTCGGGCCGACTGAAGGTGCGAGATGCTCCTGCCCATGGCCTCCATCGCCCCCTGGCGAAGTGCAAGCAACTCAGGGATTACATGCTGACGAAGCCGGTTTCGGTCGTAATCGAGCGAACCATTGGTGGGATCCTCAGCCCATTGCAGATTCATTTCAGCTGCCATCGCCTCAAGTTGTTTTCGACCGCAGGAAAGAAAAGGCCGCCAGAGCCAAACGCCGTCGAACTGCGAGACTTCTAGCATGGATGAAAGGCCCTCGACACCGGCCCCGCGCACCCACTGAAGGAGGGCTGTTTCAACCTGGTCATTGAGGTGATGCGCCAAGACCAGCACCGCGCCCTGACGTCTTGCAACGTCGCGCAGTCGACGATGCCGAACTTCTCGGGCTGCGGCCTCCACGCCCTGAGAGGCAATCGCCTCATCGGTGGGACGCTCAGCAACAACCTCGAGAGGAATCGATTGCGATTGACAAAGGGTGCACACCGCATCCTCGAAATCGACCGCGGCGCTCTGCAGTCCGTGATTGACGTGGACTGCTGAAATCTGGCAGTCGGACCACGCAGAGCCGATCGCCGCAGTGGCGCGCCAGCCAATCAGTGTGTGAATTAGAACGGAGGAGTCAAGGCCACCAGAGAGGGCCACGAGCAGCTTGCCCTGCCCGGGCAGAGGCCACGGCGGGCAGGCCAGGCCCACTTCAGAATCAACTGGTTTCTTTAAATCGTCCATAGGCTCGCAGGCGAGCCTGGCGCTGGGCGAGCATGTCGTCGGTGGTCATGGCGGTGACAGCCTTGAGACTCTCTTCAATGGCCTTGCGAAGCGCACTTGCAGCGGCCTCTGGGGCGCGGTGCGCGCCGCCTTGTGGCTCGGCCACAACCTTATCGACCAACCCAAGCGTCTTGAGGCGAGGGGCAGTAATGCCAAGGGTTTCTGCGGCCTCGGGCGCCTTGGTCGCACTCTTCCAGAGAATCGATGCACAACCCTCGGGGGAGATCACCGAATACGTTGCAAACTGCAGCATGAGCACCTGGTCTGCCACCGCGATGGCCAGGGCCCCGCCGGAGCCGCCCTCTCCGCTCACCGTCGCGATCAGCGGCACCCGAAGGCCAGCCATAACGAAGAGGTTCTTGCCAATGGCCTCGGACTGCCCGCGCTCCTCGGCGCCGATGCCGGGATAGGCCCCCGGAGTGTCAACAAATGTAAGAACCGGCATGCCAAATTTCTCTGCCAAGAGCATGAGCCGCTCGGCCTTGCGGTAGCCCTCGGGGCGCGGCATGCCGAAGTTGCGAAAGGTGCGCTCTTTAATGTCTCGGCCCTTCTGATGGCCGATGATCACCACCGAACGTCCATTGAATCGGGCGATCCCGCCAACAATCGCGGGGTCATCGGCAAAGCCTCGATCGCCATGGAGTTCATGGAAGTCGGTGCAAAGCATGCCAATGAAATCGAGGGTGTATGGACGCTGCGGATGCCGGGCCACCTGCGAGATCTGCCAGGGGCTGAGCTTCGAATAGATCTCCTTGACCTGGGCATTGGCTTTCTCTTGAAGCCGCACGAGTTCCTCGGAGATATCGAGGGCCGAATCGTTCTGCATGAACTTGAGCTCTTCAATCTTGGTCTCAAGTTCCGCCACTGCTTGTTCAAAGTCGAGGTAGGTCAGCGCCATGCCGGGATTGTCCTACAGATATCGCCAGACCGTGCCTTGGGGGCCGTCTTCGAGTGCAACCCCCTTGGCCAGCAAATCGGCGCGAATGGCATCGGCCAAGGCAAAGTCTTTGCGCTTCTTCGCCTCGATTCGCCCGGCAATGGCCGCTTCAATGGCCTGCGCATCGAGTTGGGTCTGCCCATGGCCACGCTGCTTGAGCGCCTTGGCCGACTGGCCAAAAAGGCCCAGGGTCGATCCCAGGCCCAGCAAGAGCAAGGCGGTGGCCTTGGCTTCTTTGTCTTGCTTGGCCGCCACATGTCGATTGACTTCGGCCGCCAGTCCAAAGAGTTCGGCAATGGCCTCTGGTGTATTGAAGTCATCGTCCATGGCAGCCTTGAATGCAAGGCCCACGCGGGAGGCACCTTCTGAGGCATCCTGCAGCGCCTGTTGACTGGCCTGCTGTCGTGCCTCAACGCCCTGACTGTCAAGCCCCGCCGCCTCGAGCGCCGTATAGAGCCTCGTGAGCCCCGCCCTCGCCTCATCGAGGGCTGCATCGGAGTAGTTCAGTGGGCTGCGGTAATGGGCCTTGAGAATGAAAAAGCGCAACACCTCCGCGTCGTAACGCTCGAGCACCTCGCGGATGGTGAAGAAATTGCCAAGCGATTTCGACATCTTCTCGTCATCGATGCGGACAAAGCCGTTGTGCATCCAGAGGTTCACAAACGGCGAGCGACTCACTGGGGACATGGCCCCCTCCGACTGCGCAATCTCGTTCTCGTGATGCGGAAACTGCAAATCAGCACCTCCGCCATGAATATCGAAATGCTGTCCCAGCAGGGCGCAACTCATGGCCGAGCACTCGATATGCCAACCAGGCCGCCCCGGGCCATAGGCAGAGGCCCATGTGGCCTCTTTGGGCTCGCTGGGTTTGGCCCGCTTCCAGAGAACAAAGTCGAGCGGGTCACGTTTGCCATCGGCCACGCTCACGCGCTCACCGGCACGAAGCTCATCGAGGCTCTTGCCCGAGAGGCGGCCGTAGCTCGGAAAGCCGCGAACCGAGAAATGAACATCACCGACTTCGCCATTTGCGAGCGGGTCTTGGTAGGCCAGGCCGTTGGCCTCGAGATCTTTAATGACTCCGAGCATTTCGGCTACGTATTGCGTGGCCTTGGGCTCGTGGGTGGGCGGCAGGACCCCGAGAGCCGCCGCATCCTCTTGCATCGCTTGAATGTAGCGGCCCGTGAGCGCAGAGATGGTCTCGCCGTTTTCGACCGCCCGCGCAATAATCTTGTCGTCGATGTCGGTGATGTTGCGCACATAGGTGAGCTTGTAGCCGCTGGACTCAATCCAACGCCGCACCATATCGAAGACAACCAAGACCCTTGCATGCCCAATGTGGCAGAAGTCATAAACGGTCATGCCGCAGACATACATGCGGACATGGCCCGGCTCCAGGGGCCGAAGTTCGTCCTTCTGACGCGTTAAGGTATTGAATATCTTCAAGAATTCACCATGCTAGACTCAAGCAAAATCATGACAACCCGCCATTCTATGATCTTCTCTCATGCCATCCCGGGCCTTGCGCAATTGAGTGGGCTGTTCTGCGCATCATCGCGAGCGGTCGTCACCATCTTGCTGGGAACCACCATGCTCTCGAACGTGGCGTGGTCGCAGTCCTCCCCCGCAATGTCCGTCACAAGCCCAACCCCTCGAGCGACCTCCCCCATGTTTGCCCCCTAAATCACGCGAACCATCTAACTCATTGAACT
>DAIPXU010000005.1:0-21490 GCA_036783055.1 Burkholderiaceae bacterium
CAATGCAGGGCGCCCCGAGGTTCGTGCGCTCGCCGACGGCTGGACCATCGTCACCAAAGACCACAGCCTCTCGGCACAGTGGGAGCACACGGTACTGGTGACTCAGGACGGCTTTGAGGTTCTCACGGTCTCCCCGGGCAGCCCCGCCTGGCTCCGCTGTCAGGGTACGGCGGTCCACGCCTCCATGGCCTCTTAGGGCTCAAGCAGCCCTCGCCGGCCTCCAGCCGCCCATCAAAGTGGCATCCATCTCAGCCGCCCGAGAAACAGAGCCGGCCCCCACGGGCCGGGCCTCGACTCGCGCTGCCCGAGAACGCAATGCCCTGGGATGGAAATCGCACGGCAAGCCCCGCAGCCTCATGCGAGAGCTCGCCAATGAAGTCGATCAGATCGTCCTCTCGCTCTGGACGCAGGCAAATGTTCCGGGGGCCTCTCTAGTCGCTGTGGGCGGCTATGGCAGGGGCGAACTGGCGCCCTACTCGGACATTGACCTGCTCATCCTTACAGACGGCAAAACAACCGACGACGAGTTGAGTGGGCCGGTCGCCACCTTTGTATCGTCTCTCTGGGACGCAGGCCTGGATGCGGGCCATAGCCTGCGCAGTATCGACGAGTGCATGGAGCAGGCGCGCGCCGACCTCACCATTGCAACGGCCTTGCTCGAGAGCCGCGCACTCGCCGACCCCACCGGTCTTCAACCGAGCTTGGTCCAGGCCTGGCGCAGGGAGATCCCCGTGGCCGCCTTCGTTCAGGGCAAGCTGCTTGAGATGCGGCAACGGCACAGCCGATTCAACGACACACCTTATTCACTCGAACCCAATGTCAAAGAGAGCCCAGGCGGGCTGCGCGACTTGCAGGTCCTCAGCTGGATCAGCGCAGCATTGGGGCTGGGCCGCGGATGGTCCGATCTGGTTACCGAGGGGCTACTGACGGGCTATGAGTCCACCCAACTGCAGCAGCAAGAGGCCATCCTATTGACCATTCGCGCCCACCTGCACCTCTCGGCTGGCCGGCGCGAGGACCGACTCGTCTACGACCTCCAAACACTGGTGGCTGAATCCCTGGAGTGCCAACCCGTCCGAGGCAAACGGCTCAGTGAGGTTCTCATGCAACGCTATTACCGAGCCGCAAAGCTCGTACGGCAGGTCACCACTGTATTGCTCGCAAATCTCGAGCCGCGCTTGCAACAGTCCAACAGTAACGCCTTGGGCCAGGGGCGTCATGAAGCGGGGGAGGAGGCAACGCCATCCCGGCCACTCACCCCCGACTTCTATGAGACCCGGGGCCTGCTCGACATCAGAGATGAGACCCTCTTTGAGCGCAGGCCCGAGGCCATCCTTCAGGCGTTCATACTGATGGCCAGAGAGTGTCCACGTTTGGGCATGACCGCGCGTGCACTGCGCGCACTCTGGCATGCCCGCGAACTGGTCGACCGCCCATTTCGCGAGTCAGCACAGAATCGGGCCGCATTTCTCTCACTGCTTCGTGAGCCAAGGGGCGTTCTGCATGCACTGCGGATCATGAACGACCTTGGAATTCTCGGCCGGCTATTGCCTGTCTTTCGAAGAATCGTGGGCCAAATGCAGCATGACCTGTTCCATGTCTACACAGTGGATCAGCATATCCTTCAGGTCATTCGAAATCTAAGGCGCTTTAGTCTTCCCGAGCATGCCCATGAATTCCCACGAATGACCTCGCTCATGCAGGAGTTCGGGGAGCCCTGGAAGCTCTATCTCGCCGCGCTCTTTCATGACATCGCCAAAGGCCGCGGCGGCGATCACTCCGAGCTCGGCGAGGCTGAGGTCAAACGCTTCTGCCGACAGTTCAAGATCGATAACGCCACAACGGATCTGCTGATGTTCCTTGTTCGTCACCACCTCACCAAGTCGAGCGTGGCCCAGAAGGAAGACCTCGCCGACCCCAGTGTGACCCAGCGATTTGCCGCAATCGATCAGACCCAACAACGACTCCGAGCGCTCTATCTCCTGACAGTGGCCGATATTCGAGGCACCAGTCCCAAGGTGTGGAACAACTGGAAGGCCAAGCTCCTCGAGGACCTCTTCGATCGAACCGAGCAACTCATCGATTCCCAGGGCTCCGATATCGATGCAACAACACTGCACACCAATGCAGTAAGCCACAAACGCGAACTGGCCCTTCAACAGCTCATGCTGGAGGCCAAAAACATCGATGCCGTCATCGCCTTCTGGCGAGGCCTAGGACTTCAATACTTTTTGAGTCACGATGCCAACGAAATCGCCTGGCATGCACGAAATCTCGTCGCACGCGAGGCCTCGGCCCTGCCCCGGGTCTTTGCCCGAATCGCACACGATGAGTTGGGGATCCAACTGGTCGTCTATCAACAAGATTCTGAAGACCTCTTCGCTCGAATCACAGAGTTTCTCGATCGACAGGGCCTGCCGGTTCTGGAGGCCCGAATCCATACCACCCCCACTGGCTATGTTCTCGATAGCTTCCTTCTCGACCCCTCGCAGTTCGAAGGCCAAGAGCGAGAGATGCTTGCCGTTGTCTCGGCCGGACTCCGAGAGCACCTCATGCGCGGCAGTCCGCTGGGGGACCCGAGTCAGGGACGCCTCTCACGACGCTCAAAGAGCTTTCCCATCCACCCCAGCTTTCAATTGGTGACGGATGAGACCGCGCAGCACATTATCCTCTCGGTCACCGCAGCGGATCGGCCCGGCCTGCTTTATCGAATTGCCCGCTGCCTGTCGGCCGAGAGGATTTCCCTGCGCTCTGCGCGAATCAATACCCTTGGTGAACGGGCCGAGGACCACTTTATTCTCGAGTCGCGCGGGCTCGAGACAGAGCGTCAACGAGTCGCGCTCGAGACCGCCCTGCTCAACGTCCTTCAAGATGCTGTCGCAGCCAAGCCTGAAAATCGGGCCCCTCCTCTGCGTGGCGCATCGCAAGGGTAACGGTCGCTCTCAAGTATCCCTGCTTGGAACCGCAATCAAATCGTGTGCCTTCGTAGCGATAGGCCAGAACGGGTTCGTCATCGAGAAGCTTTGCAATGGCATCGGTGAGTTGAATTTCACCACCGGCGCCAGGTGTCTGCCGTTCAAGTATTCCAAATATGCGTGACGAGAGCAGATAGCGTCCGGTCACTGCAAGCGTGGATGGCGCATCGGCAGGTTTCGGCTTCTCGACAATCGAGACCACCCGCTCGGTCCGGCGGCCCCAAGGCTGGCTCGCTACGATTCCGTACTTCGAAGTCTCCTCTCGCGGGACGTCTTGCACCGCGATGACGCTGGCCCGATGCTCGGCATACAAGGCAGTCATCTGCGCCATCACGGGCAGACCCCCTTCTCCCGAGTCCATGAGGTCGTCGGCCAGAATCACTGCAAAGGGCTCATCGCCGATCACAGGCTGCGCGCAGAGTACTGCATGGCCCAGACCCAATGGCTCCGGCTGGCGAATGTAAATGCAGTGAATGCTATCGGGTGCAACGCTCTGCACCACCCGCAAGAGCTCGTGCTTATTCTTTGCCGCCAGTTCGGCCTCGAGTTCAACGGCCTTGTCGAAATGGTCCTCAATGGCACGCTTGGACCGCCCGGTGATGAAAATCATCTCGGTGATACCAGCGGCAGCAGCCTCCTCCACCGCATACTGAATCAGGGGTTTATCGACCACTGGCAGCATCTCCTTCGGGCTCGCCTTTGTTGCCGGCAGGAATCGCGTCCCAAGACCCGCAACAGGAAAGACCGCCTTGCGCACCGCCTGATTCGGAATACTCGCCATACCCCTTACTCCCTCACTGGCCCCCACTGGCCTCTTCAATCATCTTGAGAAAATCCTGCTCGCTCAGCACTGCCACCCCCAGGCCCTCCGCCTTCGTGAGCTTCGAGCCCGCATCCATCCCTGCAATCAAAAAACCAGTCTTCGCAGAGACTGACCCCACCACCTTGCCACCAAGCCGCATGACCCAGTCGGTGGCCGCATCTCGCGTCATGGTCGAGAGGTTACCAGTCAAACCCACCGTGCGACCGGAGCGCGGGCCGGCCTGCGCGGGCGCCACGGCGGGTCGATCATCGACTTGAGAAAATGCAATGTGCGCAGCGAGCCGATCGACCTCTTCGGACTGCGACGGTTCCGCAAAGAAACTCGCCACCGACGCCGCCACCACGGGCCCAACATCGGGTGCCTGCATGAGCGTGGCCTGATCCGCCTGGCGCAGCCGATCCAAAGACTGAAAATGCAGTGCCAGGTCCCGCGCCGTGCGCTCTCCCACATGCCGAATGCCCAGGGCATAGATAAACCGAGAGAGGCTCGTCTTCCTCGAGCGGTTGATCTCATCGATGAGATTTTGTGCAGACTTGTCGCCCTCACGCTCGAGCCCTGCAATGTCGGAGACGCGAAGGGAATAAAGATCGGAGATTCGAGAGACAAGCCCTGCCTCGAGGAGTTGAGCAATCCGTTTCTCTCCGAGTCCCTCAATATCCATGGCGCGCCGATGAACAAAATGCTCAATGGCCTGGCGTTGTTGGGCAGGGCAAGAGAGCCCAGAGATGCATCGATGGGCCGCCTCCCCCTCGACACGCTCGATGGGTCCGCGACAAGTCGGACATCGATGGGGCCACTCAAATGGTTTTGCCTCTGGCGGGCGAAGCGCATGAATTGCACCGAGGACCTCTGGAATGACGTCACCTGCCCGTCGAACCCAGACAGTGTCACCCACGCGGATATCTTTGCGATGAAGCTCATCGGCATTGTGCAAAGTGGCGTTGCTCACCACCACACCTGCAACGCGAACCGGGTCCAGACGGGCCACGGGGGTGAGGACCCCCGTGCGACCCACCTGGACGTCGATCGCCAGCAGACGGGTGGAGACCTCTTGGGCTGGAAACTTATAGGCCACTGCAAAGCGTGGGGCGCGCGAGACAAAACCCGCTTTTTCCTGCAGTGCGTGCGACTCCAACTTGATCACCACTCCGTCGATCTCAAAGTCAAGCGCTTGCCTACTGGCTTGAATCTCGCTGACAAAGTCCCAGGCGCCCTGCAGCGTAACCCGCTCGGCACGGTGATTCGCAACCGGCAAACCCATCGCTGCAAGCCACGCCATGGCCTCGCTATGGTGCTTGGGCATCTGCGTTGCCTCACTCACAATGCCCAGCCCATAGGCCACAAAGCGAAGTGGCCGCGCAGCGGTAATTGTTGAGTCGAGTTGACGAAGACTGCCTGCGGCGGCATTTCGAGGGTTGGCAAACAGCTTCCCCCCAGCCTTCTGCTGGGCCATGTTCAATTCACCAAAGTCCGTCTTCGCCATAAAGACCTCACCACGCACTTCGAGAATCCTCGGCACCATCTCTGTCGGCGTTCGCTGCGGCACCGCATTCTTGGGCAAGGCGTCGGTGGGGACCTGAATTTGGCTCGGCAGATTGCGAATGGTGCGCACGTTTTCAGTGACGTCCTCGCCAATCGAGCCATCGCCTCGCGTGGCGGCTTGCACGAGCAATCCATCCTCGTATCGAATGCTGACAGCGAGTCCATCCACCTTGGGCTCGCAGGCAAACTCCAAGCCCTCGGCCGACGCCATGCCCAAGAGCGTTGCAAGTCGCTCACTAAACTGCGAGAGCTCCTCTCGCCCAAATACATTATTGAGCGAGAGCATGGGCACTGCATGCTGGACTTGTTGGAACTCTCGAGCGGCAGCATGCCCGACCCGTGCAAGGGGAGAGACCCCGACGGCAGTACTCCCCGTTGCCGAGAACTGCGACTCGAGCGACTCCAACTCTCTGACCAGTGCGTCATATTGCGCATCCGAGATTTCTGGTGAGTCGAGTCCATGGTAGAGGCGCTGATGATGCTCGACCTCGAGGCGAAGGGCCTCCAATCGGGCGAGGTCTCTGCTGGGATCGGTTGTGGACGTCATGCGACGGGCTGGCGTTGCGCTACTGGAAAACCAGTCTCGAGAGCGGGCCTCCGGGCAAAAGCCCGGCACTCGCCAATGCATCAGCGCGCTCTTTCACCTGCTCACGGATGACCGACTGCGCATGACGACTCAGAACAATGTCCCGGTCATCGACCAACTCTGCATCGAACCACGCGGCCATCTGATCCGACACCTCAAACATCGAATCGAGAACACTCACGGGCTCTGAGGCCCTGGGCAGATCGAGGAGCAGACTGCAGAGCCGGCCCTGGTCCCCCGGCAAGACGCTGAACTGCACCTCTGAATCGGCGCCCACCATTGAGAATCGGCCCTCACCACGCTCTTGGAGTCCGCATTGACGCCAGGCCGATGAGATGGCCTCAAGCGACGGGGGCGAGTCCGTGACCAAGTGAAAGGCCAGTTGGCCGTCTAAGTCAGACATGGTCCTCTCGGCATCGCGGGAGAGCCCGTGGGCTTCCGCAAAGGTCTTCATCCCCTCGGGTCTGGCACCAAATCGCTTTCCGATCTCGAAGACGCGCTCGACAAACTCAGTATGCTCGGACAGTGAGAGCGGCCCCTGTCGCGTGCAAAGCAACAATGAAACCCAGAGGGCCCCATCTCGGCCAAATCGCATCGGCTTACTGCCGCAACGCAGCCGGCTCGAGACCATCTCTGCCCAGGCAGGGCCCTGCGACTTATCCACCCGAAAGAATACGGGCCATTCAAACAGTTCATTTGGAGCGAGCTCCTCGAGTCCATCCGAACGGGCGGTGGCCACGGTCGAGGCCGGTCCAGACCACCAGTGCGAGGTGGGTTCACGGCGCACAGGGTTGAGTTGCTCCAGCCGTCTGCGCTCCAAACGATTGACCCACCAAACGGCAACCATGACCGCAAGGCCAAGGGTTGCCAGCACCAGTGAGAGTGAGTCGGGCAGCACAGGAGCCCCTTGAGTGGCGCTCAGGCCGCCTCTTGGACCAAGGCGCTGGCTGCGTCGAGGTCAACCGCGACCAATCGCGACACGCCCAACTCCTGCATCGTCACCCCCACAAGGTGCTCGGCCAAGGCCATGGAAATCTTGTTGTGGGTGATGAAGATAAACTGGGTCTGGCCCGACATCTCTTTAACCAGATTGCAGAGACGCTCGGTATTCGGATCATCGAGTGGCGCGTCTACCTCATCGAGCATGCAAAACGGCGCGGGGTTGAGCTGAAACAACGCGAAGACCAGGGCGGTCGCCGTCAAGGCTTTCTCGCCACCCGAGAGCAAATGAATGGTTGCATTCTTCTTGCCCGGTGGCTGGGCCATGACCTGAACACCCGCATCGAGAATCTCATCGCCAGTGAGAACGAGCCGTGCCTCTCCGCCGCCAAAAAGAGTCGGAAAGAGTCGCGAGAAATTCTGATTAACAGTGTCGTAGGTGTCCTGCAGCAGGGCGCGGCTCTCGCGATCAATCTTGCGTATCGCATCCTCGAGCGTCTCGACCGCTTCGGTGAGATCGGCCGCCTGCGAATTCAAGAAACCCTCCCGCTCGCGCGACTGTTCGAGTTCGCTCAGAGCAGCCAGATTCACCGGACCCAGTGCCTCGATTTCACGCGCCAGTCGGTTGATGTCTGCCTGGAGGGCGGAGGGACGGGGCAGTCCGGGGGGCGGCAACCCACCCTCCCACTGCGCGGTTACTGTCTCAAGGTCAATACTGGTGTCGGCAATTTGCTGTTCAATTTGCTCGATGGTTGCAGTGGCCGATGCAATGGCCACCTCGACAGCCGACATCGACTCGCGCAAGGGAATGGACTTTCGCTCAATGGCCAGCCGAGATTCATCCATCGAGCGAAGGCGATCGGCCGATGCGTCCACGACCGCCCGGGCCTGGGACAGACGTCGCTCCACCTCAACGCGCTTCTCTAGCAAGACCTGCAGTTGACTCTGCGACAGCGCAGCCTCTGCTTCGGTCAACTCCCGCTGCGAGGCCGCCTGGCGATCAAGGGCCTCCTGGCGACGACGCGCGAGGTCATCGATCTGGGTGCGAACCGAATTGGCCTGCCCCTCTGCGGTTCTCTCCTCGAGCCGCGCCTCTTGAAGCGATGACTGCGCCAGCGAGAGCGACTCTCGAAGACTCCGACACTTCGACTCCGCCTCGCTTACCCGCGCCTCGGTCTCAGCAGCCTGCTCGTTGAGACCCGCCAATTGATTGACGAGGTCCTCCTTGACGCGGCCCATTTCCTGGAGACGCTGAACCAGGCCATCGAGCTCGGCCTGGGCATCGAGAATGCTGCGGTCAATCTCCTTCTCGGCGGCCTCAAGCCGCGTGGCCTTCTCATGGAGCCTCACGGCGGTCAAATCAAGCTCATGGGCACGGGCCATTGCCTTGTCAATGGTCTGTTGTGCAGCCTCCCTCGCCTGACGCATAGAGGCCAGGGCCTGGTCGCGGTCAGCAAGGCGGGTGGCCGCCTCTGCCTGCTGAATCTCTGCCGATCGCACCGCCGCCGACAGATCGCGAACCCGGTCTCGCTGGCCCAAGAGTGCCGAGTGGTCCGCCTTTGAGTCTCCGGGAATCGTGATGTGAGTCCGCCCAACCGCCAGACCGTCGGGCGTCACCAACATTTCATTGGTCTGCAGGGTACTTCGGCGAGCCATCGCCTCTGAGAAGTCCTTGGCCTGGTACATGCCCACCAGCCATGACCTTGCCATGGCGGCGCCAGCATCGTCTCCGCGAACCGCCGTCGCAAGCGCGGTCATCCCCGTGTCCCGTGGACTCGCCGGCTGAACGAATTCACCTCGCTCGAAGACGGTGAGCCGCTCGGGTGGCTTCAACGCATTCCAGTCATTGGCGACACTCAGTGATTCAACGGGGATTGCAGTGAGCCGACTCTCGAGCATGGCACCCACAGCCACCTGCCAACCCTCTTCGACTCGCAGGCCCGACCAGAGCATTTTTTCTTTGGCCCATGACTGCGATCGTGTCCACTCAAGCAGACCACCCTGATTCTCCATCGCAGAGAGAAGGCTCTCTTGCGCAGATCGCTCCGCAACCTGTGTCGCCAGACGCTGGTCGGCCTGCTGTAGGTCGGCCCTGGCCTGCGCCTGCTCCTCTTGTGCGCGAGCGATCTGGCCCACCGTTTCTTCGAGCTTTGCCTGGGCAGAGGCAACCAGCGATTGGGCCTCCTCCTGCTGAATACGAATCGAGGCGAGCGCTGTCGGATCCATCTTCTCCAGGGTGCCGCGCTCCGCGGACTTGCGCTCGATATGCGCCTCGAGGGTGTCTCGCCGAGAGACGAGTTCCTGCAGGCGGGCATCGTTGCCGCGCTGATCGACCTGCAGAGTTGCAATCACTGCTCGCAATTCCTGCAGAGACGTCTCTTGCTCTTGTCTGCTTTGCTCCTGCGGATGGAGTTGCTCGCGGGTCTCGGTGACCAGTGCCTCAAGCCGCATCATCTCGGCAAGATGCCGCTCAAGGCCCGCCTCCTGCTCTGTCAAGGCCGATCGCAACTCTTCCTCTTCGGCAACCAATCGCTCGAGTGTGAGGGTCGACAAGGACAGAGTCGCTGAGGCCCTCTCTTTGGCCTGAGAGTGATTCTTGTCCTCGACCTCTTGGCGAGCCACCGCGGTATTGACCTCGTAGAGCTCGGCCTGAACGCTCTGGCTCTCGGCCTGGTCTGCCTCGAGAGCCTGTCGTGCCTGCTCAAGCTCGAGCTCCAAATGGCGAAGCTCGGCCTGCTGTTGCTCCAAGTCAGTGAGCAACCGAGATCGCTCCAGAGCCTGTGCGGATCTCGAGAGCTCGGACTCGTGACGACGCAAGGCCAACAGCAACGCCTGCTTGGACTGCCGCTCGCTCGATTTGCTCTGGAAGACCTCGGCCACCTGGGCCTGCGCATCGAGTTGCTCGATTCGCTTGGTGAGTTCTTGTCGTATGTCGTCCACCCGGGCCAGATTGTCTCGGGCATCCGAGAGCCGGTTCTCCGTCTCACGCCGACGCTCGCGGTACTTTGAGACCCCGGCAGCCTCTTCGAGGAAGACTCGGAGTTCTTCGGGCTTGGACTCGATGACTCGAGAGATCATGCCCTGACCAATGATGGCGTATGCACGGGGGCCGAGCCCAGTGCCCAAAAACACGTCGTAGACATCTTTGCGCCGAACATTCTGGCCATTGATTTGATAGGTGGACTGACCATCGCGGGAGAGCACCCGCTTGACAGACAACTCTGCATACCGCCCCCACGGACCGCCGAGTCGCCCCGCAGAGTTATCAAATATGAGTTCAACGCTTGCGCGGCCCGCCGGCTTGCGAGACGAGGAGCCGTTGAAGATCACGTCGTGCATGTTCTCGCCGCGAAGCTCGGCCGCACGGGACTCACCCAAGACCCAGCGAACGGCATCGATGACATTGGATTTGCCGCAGCCATTGGGCCCAACAATGCCCACGAGTTGGCGCGAGACCTGCAACTGGGTGGGATCCACGAAGGATTTGAAGCCGGAGAGTCGAAGCTGGGTCAAGCGCACGGGCGTGGAGGGCCAAGAGGCAAAAGAGATCGGTTGGGTATAATAGCACTCGAGGGCAAGCCGTTATTTCCCAACAAAATTAATCATTTAGCGGCTTTTTTTCACTAAATTAAGGCAACTTACATTAACTTCACTCATGCCCAGCCTCCCGAGCCGAGTCCTAGAGACCTTCCCCAATCCCGAGCCCAGTCGGGATTATTGGGTGCACATCGAGGTGCCCGAGTTCACCTGTCTGTGCCCGCTCACCGGCCAGCCCGCCTTCGCCCACTTCACTCTGGACTACATCCCCGACCACAAGAACTTGGAGTTGCAGGCACTCAAACTTTATATGTGGTCGTTTCGGAGCGAGGGGGCCTTTCACGAGGCCGTGACCAACCAAATCACCAATGACATGGTGGAGGCCGCCCAACCACGTTACCTGAGGCTCACGGCCCGCTGGTACGTTCGCGGCGGGATTTTCACCACAGTGGTCACCGAGCACCGAAAGGCCGGCAGGGCTGCGCCGCCTCCGGACACTGTCCAAGACTTTGCGCACCAGCCCTCCCCCGTACATCCCAGCGCAGCGCCACCGTCTACCAGCAACTAATCAGAAGGCGTAAACAAGTATGTCCACCAAGATTTCACAGAACCGCCAATCAGTCATCGAACAGGCCTGGGAAGACCGGGCCACGATCGGCGCGGGCACTGCCCCCCAAGAACTGCGCGAAGCCGTGGAGTCGGTCATCGGCGAACTGGACGCCGGCAGCCTTCGCGTTGCGGAGCGGACTGCTCAGGGTTGGGTTACCCACCAGTGGATTAAGAAGGCGGTCCTGCTGAGCTTTCGACTCGAGGACAACCGGCCCATGCAGGCTGGCTCCCTGCAGTTTTATGACAAAGTCCCAACAAAGTTCGAGGGCCTCTCTGCCGATGCGCTCCAGTCAATGGGCATTCGGGTGGTTCCCCCAGCGGTTGCACGCAGAGGCAGTTTCATTGCCCGCAACGCCATCCTCATGCCCTCGTACGTCAACATCGGTGCCTATGTCGGTGAAGGGACCATGGTCGATACATGGGCCACCGTCGGCTCCTGCGCTCAGATTGGAAAGAATGTGCACCTCTCGGGGGGCGTTGGCATTGGCGGGGTGCTCGAGCCCCTGCAGGCCAACCCAACCATCATCGAAGACAACTGCTTCATTGGCGCACGATCCGAAGTCGTTGAGGGTGTGATCGTTGAAGAGAACTCGGTGCTTGCCATGGGCGTCTTCATCAGCCAGTCCACCCGAATCTACGACCGTGCCACCGGCGAGACCTTCACCGGACGCGTCCCCTCGGGAAGCGTTGTGGTTCCGGGAAGCCTGCCCTCGGCCGACGGACGCTACAGCCTGGCCTGCGCCATCATTGTTAAGCGCGTCGATGCGCAGACTCGTGCGAAAACCAGCATCAACGACCTCTTAAGGGGTGACTAGCGTTGTCCGAGGCCGCGCGCATCTCTCTGTTCGGCATTGTGGCCTGTGACCAGGTCCGCCACGCGCGGAAATGGCTCAAAGAGAAGGCGCTCGACTTCGAATTTCATGACCTTCGCAAAGACCCGCCCAACCAGGCGCTGCTGCTCGACTGGCTCAAGCACATCCCCCACGACAGCCTATTGAATCGGCGGGGACAGACATGGCGCCAACTTCCATTGGAGACGCGGCAATCGGTCGTTGACCAGGCCACCGCCGTGGAGTTACTCCTGGCCCAACCCATGCTGATTAAGCGCCCCGTTCTGAGTTGGGGGCAGCAGCTTGCTGTGGGTTTTAACGCCGATTTGTATGAGAATCTTTTCTCTGCCCATCTGCTTGCTCGATCCACCACCAGTAACCCAACATGAGCCCAACGCTTGCAGCAGCCCAGGAGTTGATTCGACGCCCATCAGTGACGCCCAAAGACGAGGGCTGCTGCCAATGGATCGCCAGCCGGCTCGACCCACTTGGGTTTAAGTCTGAGATCATGCCCTACGGCGAGGTGACGAATCTCTGGGCGGTGCGAGAGGGCGGCCTGCCTGGGCCCACCCTGGTTCTCGCCGGCCATATCGATGTCGTGCCGCCAGGCCCGCTAGACAAGTGGACCCACCCCCCGTTTGCCGCCGAGATTGCAGACGGCCAACTCTACGGACGCGGGGCCGCGGACATGAAGTCCTCGGTGGCCGCATTTGTTACTGCGTCGGAATCGTTTATCAAGAACAGAGAGCAGTTCAACGGCCGCCTCGCCTTTCTCATCACCTCCGACGAGGAAGGGCCTGCAATCGATGGCACCGTTCAAGTCCTTCGCGAGTTGGCCCACCGGGGCGAGCAACTCAACTACTGTCTTGTGGGAGAGCCCACCTCAAGCGCCTCGCTCGGCGACACCATCAAAAACGGCCGCCGTGGGTCCCTATCGGGTCAACTCACCATCTTCGGAAAGCAGGGCCACGTCGCCTACCCGCATCTTGCAGAAAATCCCATTCACCGCTTTGCGCCTGCCCTGGCCGAGCTCGCCGCAATTCGATGGGACGATGGGAATCAGTACTTCCCACCCACCACCTGGCAGGTCTCGAACATTCAATCGGGCACCGGTGCGACCAACGTGATTCCAGGTGCCCTTACTGCCGCCTTTAATTTTCGCTTCGCCTCCGTGAGTAGCCCCGACTCGCTGAAGTCCCGACTCGAGGCCGTGCTCGACCGACATGGCCTTCAGCACAAGATTGAATGGAATCTCGGCGGCGACCCCTACCTCACCCCAGCCGGCACCCTCTGCGATTCCCTGCGCGGAGCAATCGCCAAGGAGACCGGAATCAAGGCCGAGCTCTCCACCACCGGTGGAACCTCCGACGGCCGCTTTATTGCCAAGCATTGTCGAGAAGTGGTGGAGTTTGGCCCGGTCAACGCCACCATTCACCAGATCGACGAGCGCATTGCGGTCGAGGCACTCGATGGCCTCCATGCCATTTATCTCGAACTGATTACCGATCTGCTCGAGCGCAAGCCCTCGGCGATTGCCAAGCGCTAATCACTCATCCAACAGATGAGTAGGCTCATCGACTCGGGCATGGGTTGGGCCAGCACAAACCTCCAGACCATAAGAGATTGGATTGAGGCGATTGAATTGGCCATGGCAGAGGACGACATCGGCCTTGGACAAGGCACGCTCGACTCACACGATGAGGCCCGCTGGCTGGTGCTCGGTGCACTTGGCCTTCCCGTGGATAGCGATGAGGACATCGAATCAGAGGGCTTGTCTGAGCTGGATAGAGAGAGGTTGTTTGCGGCCGCCGTGGAGAGGGTACAACGGCGAATTCCAACCGCCTACGTGCTCAAGGAGGCTTGGCTACTGGGCCATCGTTTCCGAGCCGATCAACGCGCAATCATTCCACGCTCTCTTCTGGCCGAACTGATTGTGTCGCCCGAGTCGATGGGCGGTGGCCTGCCCCCCGGCGCGAAGATACTGGACCTCTGTTGCGGGTCTGCGAGTCTGGCCATTATCGCGGCCCACAGATTCCACGATTGCCAGGTCACGGCCGTGGACATCAGCCCCGAGGCACTCTCGCTCGCGGCCGAGAACGTCGCAGACCATGGCCTTAAAGACCGTGTGCAGCTCATCGAGTCGGATTTGTTTGCCGGACTCGGTCTAAGCGACCTGGGTCGGTTCGATCTGATTCTCTGCAACCCTCCCTATGTGCCCCTGGATAAACACCAAGCCATGCCCGCAGAATTCCAGTGCGAGCCTCGTTTGGCCCTGGCGGCCGGAGTCGATGGAATGGAAGTTGTGCAGCGCGTGCTCGGCGACTTTCACCGATGGCTGGCACCGGGTGGCCGGCTTCTGCTCGAGGTGGGACAGGAGGGAGATGCAACCGATGACCTGCTCGATCTAGAATTCCCCGATCTCACACCAATCTGGCTCGATACGAGCCAGACCCGTCATCACGTACTCATGTTGAAAGGCACCCCATGATCAAGCTCTACACCTGGCCGACTCCCAATGGAAAGAAGGTGTCGATTCTGCTTGAAGAGCTGCAGATGCCCTACGAGGCCATCGCCATCGACATCGGCGCCGGTGATCAATTTAAACCCGACTTTCTTGAGATCAGCCCCAACAACAAGATTCCTGCCATTGTGGACGACGATGGTCCCAACAATGCACCCATCTCGCTCTTTGAGTCGGGGGCCATCATGGTCTATCTGGCTGGCAAGGCCAATCAATTGCTCGGTCGCACCGAGCGAGAGCGCTACGAGGTCTTGCAGTGGCTCATGTTCCAGATGGGTGGATTCGGCCCCATGCTCGGGCAGGCCCATCATTTCAGGCTCTACGCACCCCAACCCATTGAGTACGCCATTGAACGCTACAGCAAGGAGGCCCAGCGCCTCTATGGTGTCCTCAACAGTCAACTAAAGAAGACCGGCTACCTGGCGGCAAGTCAATACACGATCGCTGATATTGCGTGTTTCGCATGGGCAGCCTCCCACGCGAACCAAGGCGTGGAGCTCAGCGATTTTCCCGCTGTGAAAGCCTGGTATGACAAGATCGCGGCTCGCCCCGCCGTCACCCGGGGATTGGCTGTTCTGGCCGACCGCCGACGTCCCCTTACAGACCCAACCGCCAAGAAGCTCTTGTTTGGCCAAACGCCTCAGTCGTGAGACAGAGGTCCGGCCATCCCGTCTCGATCACCATTGGCGAGGCATTTGCCGCAGGACAGCGCTTTGACGAGGTCATCGATGTTCGCAGTCCCTCTGAGTTTGCCGATGACCATCTGCCTGGCGCCACGAATCTTCCCGTGCTCTCCGATGCAGAGCGGGCGCTGATTGGCACCCAATACAAGGCCGACTCATTTGAAGCCAAGCGGGCGGGTGCCGCCATTGTCTCCAAAAGAATTGCAGACTACCTAGAGAACGATCTTGCCAATCGCCCTCGGCAGTGGCGGCCACTGGTCTACTGCTGGCGAGGTGGAAACCGAAGCGGTGCGATGGCCACCGTGCTCTCGAGGGTTGGCTGGCCGGTCACCCTTCTGCAGGGTGGCTACAAGGCCTACCGATCCCATGTGATCGCTGAGTTGCCTTTGCTCGTTGAGCATCTGCAGTTTCAAGTCGTCTGCGGAGTGACTGGCTCGGGCAAGACGCGTTTCCTGCAGGCGCTCGAGCGAATGGGCGCGCCCGTCTTGGACTTGGAGGCGCTTGCGAACCACCGCGGCTCGATCTTGGGCTTGCACCCAGACTCCTCGCAGCCCTCGCAGAAGCGATTTGAGAGCCTGCTCTGGGAAAAACTGCACCGACTGCCCAAGGGCCAGCCGATCTTCGTCGAATCAGAAAGCAGAAAGATTGGCAATGTTCAACTGCCCGAATCACTGATTGATGCGATTCGTGCAAGCCCCTGTATTGAGCTCGAGTTGCCCGAAGCACTTCGGATTGCCCTGCTCATCGAAGACTACCGTCACTTTCTTGCCGACCCCGCTCCGCTTCTTGAGCAGCTCAATAAGCTCAGAGGACTTGTGGCCCATTCGTTACTGGACGCTTGGATAAAGGCAGTGGAACGAAGGGACTGGGAGGAACTCGTGAGAAGCCTACTGATCGATCATTACGACCCAAGCTACCAACGCTCAATCCAGAGAAACTTTCCGAAAATTGAAACCGCCACCAAGGTGGCGATTGGGGAGATTGGCTCCTCGGGCTACGAGGCGGCGGCCTCAAGCTTCTTGGGGAAACGCTCGACCTCATAGCGGTTCTCCATTTCCTGAAGCCAACTGCGTGTGGCGGCCTCGCCATCGATCTGCTCGATCAATGAGAAGGCCGCGCCCAGACGCTGACGAACCAGCGGTGCATCAGAGGACTGCAGCCGAGTGGACACCAAGACCACGGCAAGACTTCCATCGCGACCCAAGTCGATGACCTTGGGCTGGCCCATGCGCAGGGAGTCGGAGAAGATCTCTGTCAGGACACGCCGCGCATTGGAGGACTCGGTGCTCAGACCAACGGCCTTGACGGCACCGGCGGCATCGGCACGCTCAATTCGAATAACTCGCCCCGCATTGGGCTGCTGGCCCCAAGCACGCGCGGCATCGGCCGCGCGCTTCTCGGCCTTTTTCTGCTGCAGTTCCGTTCGAATCTCTGCTGCAACAGCATCGAATGGCAAGGGGCGTGCAGGTCGGTAATCGGCCACGCGCAGGCTCGCGTGAAGCCCGGACTTGATTTCAACCGACTCCGTGTTGCGGCGATCGGTCACCACATCGGGGCGAAAAATCTGATCGGCCAACTTGGGATGATTGAGCGCGAGTGCTGCCTCGTTGCTACCGGCCTGAGCGACGCTCACCGATCGGCCTCGCTCCAGATTCTTCACCCGAATAATGGGCAGCTTAAACTTCTCGCTGGCTGGCGCCAGGCTGTCGCTCTGCTCATAGACGGTGTTCGCGAAGGCCTCAATGTCTGCTGCAGAACGCTGCCCAGCGAGCAATACCAACTCGAGATCGACCTGCTCCGCAGACTGATACCGCGAGGCGTTGGCATCAAAATGCGCACGAATCTCCTCTGCGGAGGGAACCGACTGCGGCAAAAAAGACTGGGGCGAGAAGCGCTCGATGCGGAGCTCGCGCAGCTCGGTCTCGGCCCGCGAGAGCTGACGAGCGAGTCGGCGCGATCCGATGGAGGAATCAGCAATCGACCGGGGAAGCCACTCCGCGGAGAGATCTTGTCGCAGACCGGCCTCGAATCCCTCGGAGGTCAATCCACGTGACTTCAGGAATGCCTGGGCCTTTTCGAGCTTGAAGACACCGGCCTCTTGAAACTCCGGAATGTTCGAGATGATGGATTTCAGAAACTCATCTGAGACGCGAAGCCCCTGGGCATTGGCGGCCTCGATGATCAGTGCCCGAGTTACCAACTCCTCGAGGGTTGACTGTCGAGCCGCGGGCGTATTGATGAGATCGGCTGGCAACTGGCCGCCGAACTGTTGGCTCATATTGTCGATCGTGCGTCGATGGGCCTCTTCCCAGGCCGAGCGGTCGATTTTCTTGCCGTTCACAACAGCAACTGCATTGGCACCGGCGTTCGGATTGCCCATGTCCCACGCCCCCACCACCACAAATGATGGAACGATGAAGAGCAACAGAACGAACTGTAGGAGCCTGCGGTTGGAGCGGATGAAATCAAGCATGAGAGGAAATTGGCGGAGCGGACGGGACTCGAACCCGCGACCCCCGGCGTGACAGGCCGGTATTCTAACCGACTGAACTACCACTCCCCACGGTACTGCCAAAACCAACTCGCCGAGTCTGGTGGGTGCTGAGAGGCTCGAACTCCCGACCTACGCCTTGTAAGGGCGCCGCTCTACCAACTGAGCTAAGCACCCAAGTGAGATGCCCTGCAGGTTAAATAAAAAAAGGGGCCCTGGCAAACCACTGGCCATCGGCCCCCTTCGGCCCAACAGACGCTAGTTCAGGGCGTCCTTGAGGGCCTTGCCGGGACGAAAGCGGGGAAGCTTCGCAGCCTTGATCTTGATTGCATCTCCGGTGCGTGGATTGCGCCCCGTGCGAGCGGCACGCTTGGTCACTGCAAAGGTGCCAAAACCGACCAGGGTCACGGACCCGCCCTTTTTAAGGGTTGCGCGAACACCAGAGAGCATGGAATCCAGAGCGCGCCCGGCAGCCGCCTTGGAGAGGTCTGCGTTCTTGGCAATATGTTCAATCAATTCTGTTTTGTTCACGGCGATGTCCTGTGTCACGTTTACGAAAAATTCTTCAACTGCTCCGGGCAAGGAGAAAATCAAAGAGGATGAATTAGACCCATTGTTGAGCCGGTGGTCAACCCGTCAGACACCCTAATGTTTCAGCGTGTCACCGGCTGAGCCGCGCTCCTTCTCGACCTCGACCGCAACAGCAGGCGAAGCAGTCACCGCCGCCTTGGGGTCGATCTCAGGCTCGGGAAGCGGCTCGGGCATGGAGGCCAAAGCAAGTTCGAGTACCCGGTCAATCCAACGAACGGGGATGATCTCGAGCGCGTTCTTTACGTTATCGGGAATCTCGGCCAGGTCGCGAACATTCTGCTCGGGAATGAGCACTGTTTTAATGCCGCCCCTGTGTGCCGCGAGCAGTTTCTCCTTGAGGCCACCGATCTGCAGAACCTCTCCCCTGAGGGTGATCTCTCCGGTCATGGCCACCGTGGATCGCACCGGGATTCCCGTTAGGGCAGAGACCATTGCCGTGGTCATCGCAATGCCCGCACTGGGCCCATCCTTGGGTGTGGCGCCCTCGGGCGCATGAATATGAAGGTCCCGCTTCTCAAAGACATCATCGGCAATACCGAGCCGACGCGAGCGGCTGCGAACAACCGAGCGCGCAGCCTCAACAGACTCCTTCATCACATCGCCGAGTGACCCTGTGCGAATGATGTTGCCCTTGCCGGGCATCACTGCCGCCTCGATCATGAGCAGTTCGCCGCCCACTTCGGTCCAGGCCAGGCCGGTGACCTCGCCCACCTGATCTTCCTTCTCGGCAACACCAAAGGTAAATTTCTTCACACCGAGGAAGTCCTCGATGTTTTCAGCCTTGACCTCAATGGGTCCCTTGTCCTTCCCGGTGAGAATGAGTCGCACCACCTTGCGGCAAATCTTGGAGATCTCCCTCTCGAGTCCCCGCCCACCGGCTTCTCGGGTATAGCTGCGAATGATTTCTCGAATGGCCGACTCCTGCACGGCCAGTTCATTGTCTTTGAGTCCCGTCTGCTTGATCTGCTTGGGCAAGAGATACTTCTGGGCAATGCTAACCATCTCGTCCTCGGTGTAGCCAGAGAGCCGAATGACTTCCATACGATCAAGAAGCGCAGGCGGAATATTCAATGAGTTGGCTGTTGCAACAAACATGACGTCGGAGAGGTCGTATTCCACCTCAATGTAGTGATCGACAAATGTATTGTTCTGCTCGGGGTCGAGCACCTCGAGCAGGGCACTGGCGGGGTCGCAACCGAAATCCAATCCAATCTAGTCGACTTCATCGAGCAAGAACAGGGGGTTGCGCACAACGGTATTGCTGAGGATGGTGCGGATCTTGCCGGGCATGTATCCAATATAGGTGCGACGATGACCGCGAATCTCTGACTATTCGCGAACACCACCAAGCGCCATACGAACAAACTTGCGATTGGTTGCACGGGCGATCGATTGGCCAAGCGAGGTCTTTCCAACGCCAGGAGGACCCACGAGGCAGAGAATGGGCGCCTTCACCTTGTCGACACGCTGCTGCACAGCAAGCGCCTCGAGGATGCGCTCCTTGACCTTCTCGAGTCCGTAGTGCTCCTCCTCCAGAACCTTCTCGGCATTCTCGAGGTTGATGTTGACCTTGCTCTTTTTCTTCAAGGGCAGGCCCACCAAGGCATCCATGTAGTTGCGCACCACGGTGGCCTCTGCGGACATCGGTGACATCATTCGCAGCTTCTTGAGCTCTGACTGGGCCTTGTCCCGTGCCTCTTTGGGCATCCGAGCCGCCTTGATCTTCTTGTCGAGCTCATCGAGTTCGTTGTCCTCGCCCTCGCCCAACTCCTTCTGAATGGCCTTGACTTGCTCATTGAGGTAGTACTCGCGCTGGCTCTTCTCCATCTGGCGCTTGACTCGGCCCCGAATGCGCTTCTCGACCTGGAGAATATCGAGCTCGGTCTCGATCTGGGCGAGCAGTTTCTCCAGGCGCTCGGCCACTGGAATCACCTCGAGGATCTCCTGCTTCTGCTCGAGCTTCATGGGGAGGTGGGCAGCGATGGTGTCGGCAAGCCGGCCAGCGTCTTCAAGGCTCACCAGGCTATTGAGAATCTCTGCAGGAATCTTCTTGTTGAGCTTTACAAACTGATCGAACTGAGAGAGCAGCGTGCGGCGTAGGGCCTCGAGCTCCGGACCGTCTTCTTCATCGGGCTGCATTGGGCTGCACTCGCCCACCAGATGGTCGCCATTGTCTTGTAGGTCGGTGAGTCGGGCGCGTTGCGTTCCCTCGACCAGCACCTTCACGGTTCCGTCTGGCAGTTTGAGCATCTGGAGGATTGAGGCCAAACAACCAATTGAATAAATGTCATCGAGGCCTGGGTCGTCTTGCGTGGGGCTGCGTTGGGCGGCCAGCAGCACGTGGCTGCCCGACTCCATGGCACGCTCCATGGCCTTGATGGACTTGGGCCGTCCCACAAAGAGGGGAATGACCATGTGCGGAAAGACCACCACATCTCGCAGAGGCAAGAGAGGCAGCACAGTGGCGTCTGGGGGAAGCAGGTCGGTCTTGGACACTCAGGTCGTCCTTTCGAAATCACAGGCCAATTCGGCCGTGGTTAAGTAGTTGGGGGGCCGATGCGGTCTTTTCAAGCCCGGTCGCTAGCTGGCCTGGCTGCGTTTGCGGCCAGCCACCTTTGTGTTCTCGCCATACATCAGCAAAGGAGGTGCCTCGCCCTTTACGGTGGTGTCATCGACCACCACTTTGGCCACCCGCTTCTGGCCCGGGAGGTCGTACATGGTGTCGAGCAGCACATGCTCAAGAATAGATCGCAGCCCGCGTGCACCGGTCTTGCGCTTGATTGCCTTCTGCGCGATGGCGTGGAGGGCTGCGGGCCGAATCTCGAGCTCGACCCCCTCCATATCAAATAGGGACTGGTACTGCTTCACGAGCGCGTTCTTCGGCCCAGTGAGGATCTCAACGAGTGCGGTCTCATCGAGCTCATCGAGGCTCGCCACCACGGGAAGACGTCCAACCAATTCAGGGATGAGTCCGAACTTGATGAGGTCTTCGGGCTCGACTTCTCTGAAGAGCTCGCTCAATTTTCGGTCACTCGCAGAGCGAACCTCTGCACCGAAACCGATCGAGGTCTTCTCGGTTCGATCGCGAATTACCTTGTCGAGGCCATCGAAAGCGCCGCCACAGATAAAAAGAATATTGGTGGTGTCGATCTGCACGAAGTCCTGATTCGGGTGCTTGCGCCCGCCCTGCGGTGGCACCGAGGCGACCGTGCCCTCAATGAGTTTGAGCAAGGCCTGCTGGACACCCTCGCCCGACACGTCGCGGGTGATCGAGGGGTTGTCGGATTTGCGCGAGATCTTGTCGATCTCTTCGATATAGACAATGCCGTGCTGGGCCTTCTCGACCTCGTAGTTGCAATTCTG
>DAIPXU010000006.1:0-20777 GCA_036783055.1 Burkholderiaceae bacterium
CAGAAGATCGATGTTAACGAGCTCTCGTTGGACCAGACCATCCAATTTCTTAAGGGCCTGAAGTCTCGCTTTGAAGAGCACCATGGCGTGAAGTACCAGGCGGGGGCGCTCACTGCAGCAGCAGAGCTCTCTGCCCGCTACATCAACGATCGCCATCTTCCCGACAAGGCCATCGATGTCATCGATGAGGCCGGTGCCGCCCAGCGCATTCTTCCCAAGAGCAAGCAAAAGCGCACCATTGGCAAGGCCGAGATCGAGGACATCGTCTCGAAGATTGCCCGCATTCCGCCCCAGACCGTCAACACCGACGACCGGCAGATACTGGCCAAGCTCGATCGAAATCTCAAGAACGTGGTCTTCGGCCAAGACCCGGCCATCGATGCGCTCACGGCCGCCATCAAAATGGCCCGCTCGGGCCTGGGCAAGTCCGATAAACCAATTGGCGCCTTCCTGCTCAGTGGGCCCACGGGTGTCGGCAAGACCGAGGTGGCCAAGCAACTCGCCTTCCTGCTTGGCATCGAACTCATTCGCTTTGACATGTCGGAGTACATGGAGCGCCATGCGGTCTCGCGCCTCATTGGGGCGCCTCCGGGCTATGTGGGATTCGATCAAGGCGGGCTTCTCACCGAGGCGGTCCACAAGAAGCCCCATGCGGTCTTGCTCCTCGATGAGATCGAGAAGGCCCACCCGGAGATCTTCAACATCTTGTTGCAGGTCATGGACCACGGCACGCTCACCGACAACAATGGACGCAAGTCGGACTTCCGCAATGTGATCCTCATCATGACCACCAATGCCGGCGCAGAGCTTCTGGGCAAGCGTTCGATTGGCTTCTCCAATCCACGTCAGCAGGGCGACGAAATGGAAGAGATCAAGCGTGTCTTCACGCCCGAGTTTCGCAATCGCCTCGACGCAACCATCTCCTTCCGCTCGCTCGACGAAGAGATCATTCTTCGCGTGGTCGACAAGTTCCTCATCGAACTCGAGACACAACTCCAAGAGAAGAAGGTCGAGGCCTCCTTCAGCGAGAGCCTTCGCAAGTTCCTGGCCAAGAAGGGCTTCGATCCGGCCATGGGCGCGCGCCCCATGCAACGAATCATTCAAGAGAAGATTCGCAAGGCACTCGCCGATGAACTCTTGTTTGGACGCCTGGCCAACGGAGGCCGTGTTGACATCGATCTGGCCGACGATGGGGAGACTGTGGAACTCCAGTTCCTGCCCAACGAGGCCAATGCGAAACGGCCTCCCGAGCAACCCCTCGAGGAAGAGGCAGAAGCGTCCTAACGATCGACTAGGGTTTTCCTTGAGCGAAAAGTGTCTGTTTGCGCTTGCAGATTGCGCTGTTTCCCGGAAACTACACATGCAGATAGATACATAAGGAGAGGAGACTTCATGTCTATTCGTCAGATCGCGGCCGCAGCCGCTCTCGTTGTTGTTGCTGGGGCCGCACAGGCCACCGATCTTTCCAAGATCCGCTACATGGCCGCCAATTGCGCCAACTGCCACGGAACCGATGGCAAGGCGGTCGGTGCAGGCGCACTCTCCATTGCCGGCTGGGAGCGAGGCCGTTTCATCGAGACCATGACTGCCTACAAGAACGGCACCCGCGCCGCCACCCTGATGCACCAGATCTCCAAGGGCTACAGCGATGAGCAAATTGCCCAACTGGCAGACTACTTCGCTGCCCAGAAGAAGTAATTTCTAAAGGTCCAGGGTCGTCGGCTGCATTGCAGACACAAATACGAATTCAGTTCAGGGAGACAACATGAGTCAATCGAATCAGGGCCGTCGCGGCCTTCTCAAAGCGGGCGCGGGAGCGGCTGTCCTTGGCGGAGCGGGGCTCCTCACGGGCTGTGAAACCACCCAGGGTTTCGGTGCATCACAAAAGAAACTCGGCCGGGTCATCGTCATTGGCGGGGGCTTTGGTGGTGCCACCGCGGCGAAGTACCTCAGTCACTGGAGTGGCGGCGCCATCGAGGTGGTGCTCATCGAGCGCGAGAAGGAGTTTTATTCCTGCCCCATCTCCAACCTGGTATTGGGTGGGTCTGTGAAGATGGACTACATCAAGCGCGACTACCGCGGACTGCGCGAGCGCGGCATTCTGGTTCTGAATGATGAAGTCACCAAGATCGATCCCGTCAAGCAGACGGTCTCGATGAAGAAGATTGCCGACATGAAGTACGACCGCCTCGTGGTATCGCCCGGCATCGACTTCAACTTCGGTGCCATCAAGGGCCTTGATGCAGAGGCGCAGAAGACGGTTCTCCATTCCTGGAAGGCCGGGGCCCAGACCGTGGCCCTACGCGCACAGCTCGAGTCCATGAAAGACGGCGGCACCTACATCCTCACCATCCCCAAGGCACCCTATCGTTGCCCCCCAGGGCCCTACGAGCGTGCCTGCCAGGTGGCCAGCTACTTCAAGCAGGCCAAGCCCAAGAGCAAGGTGCTTGTTCTCGATGCCAACCCCGATGTGCAGTCCAAGAAGGGCCTCTTCATGAAGGCCTGGACAGAGCTCTACGGTGGAATCGTCACCTACACCCCGAACATGGTCGTCAACGAAATCGACATGAAGAGCCGCACACTCATCACCGAGGTGGGCGACAAGGTCAAGGGCGATGTCATCAACATCATTCCGCCCAACCAGGCCGGTGATCTCGCCAGGGGAGCGGGTCTGGTCAACGCGAACAACCTCTGGTGCGGCGTCGACTGGATGACCATGGAGTCCACGGCGTTCAAGAACATTCATGTCCTGGGCGATGCCACTCTCTCGGCGCCTGCCATGCCGAAGTCCGGCCACATGGCCAACCAGCATGGCAAGACGGCCGCCGCAGCCATCATTGAAATTATGAATGGCCGTGCACCTGTTGCGCCGATGATGGCCAATACCTGCTACAGCTTTGTGGACTCCGCCAATGTGGTCCACGTCGCCAGTGTCCATACCTTCGACAAAGAGAAGAAGACCATGGTCACGGTTGCAGGTTCGGGTGGCCTCTCCACCGTGGCCAACGAGGTCGAGGGCAAGCATGCATTGAATTGGGCCCAGAACATCTGGGCCGACATGCTCACCTAAGGCTGTCGTCTCATAAAATCGGGCATGATGGGGCAACCCTTCATGCCCTTTTTTATTCTTCCTTTCACTCGCACTGTTCGATGCAATGAACGCACTTGAAGCGCTCCGAGAGCACACGGTGGTCGTCGCCGACACGGGTGACTTCACCCGAATGGCCAGCTTCGCCCCGCGGGACGCCACCACCAACCCCAGCCTTATTCTGAAGGCCGTGGCCCAACCCGCTGGGGCCGATCTCTATTCGCGCGTTGTTTCGGGCCACCATGGCTCGCCCCAGGAGCGAATGCTCGACCTGCTCGTTGCATTCGGGATCGAGATCCTTCGCGTCATTCCAGGGCGCGTCTCAACCGAAGTCGATGCGCGGCTCTCTTTCGATACCAAGGGCACCATCGATCAGGCGCTGTCGATTATGCAGCGCTATGCGGCGGCTGGTATCGACGCGAGTCGGGTTCTCATTAAGGTCGCGGCCACATGGGAGGGCATTCGTGCCGCAGAAAAACTGGAGCTCCGCGGCATCCGCTGCAACCTCACTCTCTTGTTCTCAATGCCGCAGGCACGTGCATGTGCCGATGCGGGCGTCACGCTGATCTCGCCCTTTGTCGGGCGCATCACCGACTGGCACAAGGCCCAGGGGGAGACCTGGAAGTCCGTGCACGAAGACCCAGGCGTTCGCTCGGTGCAAGCGATCTTTACTGACTACAAGCGTCGCGGCATCAAGACAGAGGTCATGGGGGCGAGCTTTCGCAACGCCGAGCAGGTGCTCGCGCTGGCGGGCTGCGATTTGCTCACAGTCAGCCCCGAGATTCTCTCGCAACTCCAATCGATGCCGGTGCCTGCAGACTTTGCGCCCATCAAGCCCGAGGCCGCAGCGGTCACGGAGAAGAACGGCAAGCCCATGACCGAGCCCGACTTCCGCTACGGCCTCAATGCCTCTGCCATGGCCACTGAAAAACTGGCCGATGGCATTCGGCTTTTTGCCAAGGATGGTCGGGCGCTTCTCGATCGCCTGACACAATAGGCTCAGATTCCGAGCGCTTCTCTCCTCTCGCCGTGAAACCCAATCAATCGAACACCTCAAGGAGACCTCAATGGCCAAGGGCTATGTAATCGGACACCTCAACATCCACAACCCCGAGGGTTACCAGGCCTATGCAGCCCAGGTTCCTCCGACGCTCACGCCCTTTGGTGGTCGATTCATTGTGCGGGGTGGCGCGGTCCATGTATTCGATGGAGAACCACTGGGCCCACGCAATGTTGTCATTGAATTTCCCAGCGTGCAGGCCGCAAAGGATTGGTACGCATCGCCTGCCTATCAGGCCATTGTCGATGGCCGCATCCAGAACGCCAAGGGCTACCTGATGGTGGTCGAAGGCTTTGAGGCCTAGTGCTTAGATCCCAGCAGCCAGACCCCTAGCGGCCGGTGCTTCCAAAACCGCCTTCGCCGCGCAGACTCGACTCGAAGGCATCAACGACTTCAAAGCGGGCCTGCACCACAGGAACAATCACCAACTGTGCGAGCCGCTCCATGGGCTCAATCGTGAAGGCCGATTGGCCACGATTCCAAGCCGAGACCATTAACGGGCCCTGGTAGTCGGCATCGATGAGTCCCACCAGATTGCCCAGCACAATGCCGTGCTTGTGGCCCAGACCACTGCGGGGCAGGATGAGTCCTGCGAACCCAGGATCGGCAATATAGATCGAGAGGCCTGTTGGAATCAGTTCGGTCTGGCCGGGCTTTAAGACCAGCGCAGATTCCACTGCGGCGCGAAGGTCGAGTCCGGCCGAGCCCGGCGTGGCATAACTGGGCAAGGCCCCCCGGAGTCGTTCATCAAGAATGCGCACGGCAATCGGTTTCATCGGAGCGGCTCCTTGGTCGGACTTGTTAATAGGTGGCTGTGATTGGCCTTGGCGTCTCAATGCGGGCCTGTTGATCATCTGCCCGATTCGGCCTCAATTCGATTCGGCCTCAATTCGACTCCGCCTCTTGCAGGCGCTTGGCAATCTCGATGACGAGATGCGCCGCCTGAACGGCCTTCTCTCGGCGCGGCCAGGGGGTGGTGTCGTCCGCACTGCAAATCATTAACTCGGCAGACGACTGCTGCAGGGACTCGGTGGCAATGTTGCCCACCAGCAGATCGGCGGACTTGCGTTCGCGTTTGGCCTGCAGCGCCTGACCCATTCCACTGAGTTGACCAATTTCAGCGGCAAATCCGACAGTGAAGGGCCGCTGGCTGGGCGGGCGAGTGCCAACCCCGGCCAAGATGTCGGGATTCTCAATCCACTCGAGTGAAGCAAGGCTTCCGCCAGTCTCCTTCTTGATCTTGTCCGGGCGTGTCGCAATGGGGCGCCAGTCGGCCACGGCAGCCACCCCGATAAAGACATCGCTGGTGCTGCAACTGGAGAGCGCCCGGTCAACTGCGGCCTGCATTTCAAGGGCGGTGGTCACATTGAGTCGATTCACACCCATGGGCGTGGCAAGACTCACCGGCCCACTCACGAGTGTCACCTCGGCCCCGGCCTCTGCGCAGGCCTGGGCAATCGCATAGCCCATCTGCCCACTCGATCGATTGGTGATGCCACGAACGGGATCGATGGGCTCGAAGGTGGGTCCTGCGGTGATCACCACGCGCCGCCGGGCGAGAAGGCCGCGAAGGGGTGGTGTCGGTGGCCGCTCGATGGACTGCAAGGCCTCCTCGAGGTGGGCAATGATCTCCAGTGGTTCGAGCATTCGTCCGTCGCCGGTCTCGCCGCAGGCCTGCTCTCCGTTGCCTGGACCCCAGATGCCCACGCCCCGCTCGCGCAGCAACTTGACATTGGCCTGTGTCGCCGGGTGGGACCACATCTGCCGGTTCATCGCAGGCGCCACCCAGATGGGTCGGTCGCTCGCCAGGCAGAGGCTGCTCAAGAGGTCATTGGTCTGTCCGTTGACCAGTCGTGCCATAAAGTCTGCAGTGGCCGGTGCAATCAGAATGCCGCTGGCCTCGCGGGAGAGATCGATGTGGGGCATGCCGTTGTTGGCACCCGACCAGGGATCGGTCAGGGCGGGTCGCCCCGAGAGGGCGGTGAAGCTCGCAGTGCCCACAAAGCGGCAGGCGGCCTCGGTCATCACCACCTGAACACTGGCGCCTCGTTCGATCATGCGGCGAACGAGGTCACAGGATTTGTAGGCCGCAATGCCACCGGTGACACCGAGAACCAGATGATGCCCTTGCAATGTCATTTGGGGGCCTCGCGTTTGACGCGTCGAAACTCGTCCAAGATGAACAACACAGCACCCACTGTAATGGCGCTGTCGGCAATATTAAAGGCCGGCCAGTGCCAACCCGCTATGTGCAGGTCGATGAAATCGACCACTGCGCCGGTGGCGAGACGGTCGATCAGGTTTCCAATGGCCCCACCAATAATGAGGCTCGCTGAGGTGGCGAAGAGTGGTTGTTGATGTCCCTTGCGAAGCATGATCACCAGAAAGCCGGTGATCCCCAGGGCCAGGGCAATAAAGAACCACCGCTGCCAGCCGCCTGCGTCGGATAAGAAACTGAAGGCCGCCCCGGTATTGAGTACATAGACCAGGTTAAAGAACCCAGTGATCTCGAGGCTCTCGCCGTAGGCGAAGCGATTGATGACCATGAGCTTGGTGAGTTGATCGAGCCCGACGATGAGCAGGCTCAGCATGAGCCAAGGCAGCATTCCCGAAGGCGTGCGGTCGCGCCGTGTCATTGCGCTCGAGGAGTCGCTCTGCCTAGGCAAAGAGTCGCCTCTCGCCCGGGCCACTCAGATTGCCGACGCATCGGCCACAGAGAAGCGGATGGTCTTTCTGGGAGCCGACATCGGCCCGCAGGTGCCAGCATCGACTGCACTTGGTGTGTGTTAGTGGATTGGCCTGGATTCTCAGCGTGCCATCGCCAGAGACACGCAGGGTCACCTCCGAGGTGATCATGACAAAACGAAGCTCATCGCCCAACCGCTCGAGCATGCCCGCGGTTTTTGCATCGGCCTCAATCTCGAGTCGGGCCTGCAGCGAGGAGCCCAAGGCACCCGCCTCGCGGGATTTCTCGATCGATCGCATGGCCTCTGCACGAATTGCTCGAATCTGAGACCAGTTGCTCAGCAATGCATCGGCATCGGCGAACTCTGGGAGCGGTGCCGCAGTCTGGGCAAAGACCGACTCATCGGCCTCTCCTCGGTGAATGGTCCAGGCCTCATGGGCTGTGAACGAGGCAATGGGGGCGAGCAGGCGCAGGAGGCTCTCGGTGATATGCCAGAGCGCGGTCTGTGCCGAGCGGCGTGCCTGTCCCGATTTTGGTGTGGTGTAGAGCCGATCCTTGAGAATGTCCAAATAAAAGGCGCCGAGGTCTTCGGAACAGAACGACGTGAGCCGGGCGACCGCTGGATGAAAAGAGTAGGTGGCATAGAGGCCCAGCACCTCGGCCTGCATCTGCCGCGCCAGGGCCACCGCGTATCGGTCGAGTTCGGCCATCTCGTCCCACTCGATGCGGTCGGTGGCAGGGTTGAAGTCTGCAAGATTGCCGAGCAGAAATGTCAGGGTGTTGCGAAGCCGCCGATACGCCTCTACAACGCGCTTGAGAATCGTGTCGGAAATTGACAGCTCGCCGGAGTAATCGGTGGCGGCCACCCAGAGTCGAAGAATGTCCGCCCCGAGTGTCTCGGAAATCTTCTGAGGCGCAATCACATTGCCCATCGATTTCGACATCTTGCGTCCCTCGCCATCGACAACAAAGCCATGGGTGAGAAGTGCCTTGTAGGGGGGCTCGCCATTGATCATGCAGCTTGTGAGCAGCGATGAATGAAACCATCCTCGATGTTGGTCACTGCCTTCAAGGTAGAGGTCGGCAGGAAAAGCCGATGCATCTGCATGAGAGCCTCGCAAGACTGTGGCATGGGTGGTGCCCGAGTCGAACCAGACATCCAGGGTGTCCCTGTTCTTCTCATAGGCCGAGGCCGGCCCCTCCAGACCCGCGAGGAGTTCATCCACAGTGAGTGACTGCCAGGCCTCAATTCCTTTGGTCTCGATGGCCTTGGCGACGCGCTCGAGAATCTCTGGGGTCTGTGGGTGCAGGGCACCGGTTTCTCTGTGCACCAGAAAGGCCATGGGCACCCCCCACTGCCGTTGACGCGAGAGCGTCCAGTCGGGGCGGTTGGCGATCATCGCCGAGAGTCTTGCCTTGCCCCAACTCGGGTAGAAGGCGGTGGCCTCAATGCCCGCCATCGCGAGCTCACGAAGGGTCTTGCCCCCATCGACGGGCCTGCGGTCCATGCCTGCAAACCACTGGCTTGTGGCCCGATAAATGATGGGCGACTTGTGTCGCCAGCAGTGCATGTAGCTGTGGCCGTATTTCTTCTCGCGCATGAGGCTGCCGCATCCACGCAAGGCCTCGACAATGATCGGGTTGGCCTTCCAAATGTGTTGCCCTCCGAAGAGCGGAAGGCCTTCGACATAGCGGCCATCGCCCATCACGGGGTTCAAGATATCCGCATCGGACTGGCCATGGTCTCGCCAGCTTTGGAAGTCATCCACACCGTAGGCGGGGGCAGAGTGAACGATGCCGGTGCCCGTATCGAGCCCCACGTAGTCGGCCGGAATCACCCGCGAGAGTCTGGCGTAGCCCGCATGCGCGTGAAAGAGCGGATGTTCAAACCCCATGTTCTTGAGCCTTGCGCCGGGCAGACTTCCAATCACTCGGCCCTCGAGCCCCCAGTCTTGTAAGCATGGCGCCACCCGCTCCTTGGCGATGAGCAGCCATTGGAAATGGGTGTGGGCAGTGATTTGAACCAGGGCGATCTCATGCTCGGGATGAACATTGAGTGCGAGGTTCGCAGGCAGGGTCCATGGGGTGGTGGTCCATATGACGGCTGCGCCGCGGCCCTTGAGCGTTAAGCCCGTGGCCTTCTCGAGTTCTTCACCGGTGGCCTCTGGACATCCAAATGCCACCTCCACGGCCGGGTCGGTCTTCTCGGCATACTCCACCTCGGCCTCGGCCAGCGCAGAGCCGCAGTCGAAGCGCCAGTTCACGGGCTTGAGCCCGCGACAGACAACGCCCTTCTCACCAAACGCTTTGAGGGCGCGGACTTCATCGGCCTCGTTCTGAAAGTCCATGGTCTTGTAGGGCCGCTCCCAATCGCCGAGCACGCCCAGGCGAATGAAGTCCAACTTCTGACGCGCAATCTGTTCCTGGGCATAGGCCCTTGATTTCGCCTGGACCTCTGCGGTGGGTAGGCCCTTGCCAAACTGTTTCTCAATTTGAATCTCGATCGGCATCCCGTGGCAGTCCCAGCCCGGCACATAACGGGCATCGAATCCCGCCAGGGTCTTGGATTTAACGATCATGTCTTTGAGGATCTTGTTGACGGCATGGCCAATGTGAATATCGCCATTGGCATAGGGCGGGCCATCGTGGAGAACAAAGAGCGGGCGGCCCGCAGTGATCTGGCGAATGCGTCTGTAGACGCCTTGGTCTTGCCACTGCTTCACCCAGCCGGGCTCGCGTTTGGCGAGATCCCCGCGCATGGGGAAGGCGGACTCTGGAAGATTCAGTGTCTGGCGATACTGGCCGCCCTCATTCGAAGCGTCTCTCTCTTGACTCATTGTTTCAGTTGCTCACGCGCCTGGGCGAGGTCCTTTTGCATTTGGTGGGTCATTGCCGAGAGGCTGTCGAAGTGGGCCTCGGGGCGAATAAAGTCCACTAGCGTGACACAAACATCGCGCCCGTAGGCCTCGCCCTCCCAGTCAAAGACAAAGACTTCAAGCAGCATGCGTCCGGCATTCTCGACCGTGGGCCGGCGCCCAAGGCTTGCAACGCCAGCACGTCGCTGTTCCCCAAGGCCATCGACCCAGACCGAGAAGATGCCCGAGATGGCCAGGTCATTGGGCATGCGCAGATTGAGCGTGGGGAATCCCAGGGTGCGGCCCAGTTGTTGACCACGCCGCACCCGGCCCCGAAGTTCGATGGCGTGGCCAAGGCATTCGAGCGCCTCCCGGAAATGGCCTGCTTCAAGATGATCACGAATACGACTGCTCGAGACCACGCCTTTGGCATCGCGCACGGCGGGAACAATGGAGACCGCGAAGCCCAAGCTGCGCCCAAGCCGCTCGAGCAAATCGGTATCGCCTTGTCGGCGATGACCAAATCGGAAGGCCTCCCCCACGGTGAGATGGCGCATGCCAAGGCCCTGAACCAAGAGATTGCGCACGAAGTCCTCGGCGGCCATCTCCGAGAGTGGTCGATTGAAGGCGAGCAGTCGGCACTCATCGACGCCCATGGATTCGAGCATTGCGAGTTTGTCGCGCAGGGGGAGGATGCGTGCGAGTCGCGCCCCGCGATTGAAAAATCGGCGTGGGTGTGGATAGAAACTCAGAAGCGTGGCGGGCAATGATTCCCTGCGTGCAAGCATGCAGGTGGTTTGAATCAGCGCCTGGTGACCGAGATGAATGCCGTCGAAACTGCCGATTGTGATGGCCCGCCCGATGGATCCATGGGCACCAAGAGCAGCGCTCGGGGCAGCATGGAGCGACGCGGCAGGGGAGAGCGGAGGGAGCCCGCGGCAGGTGCGCATAGGGGCAGCTTGGAAAAGGCCTGATTATAAATCGCTCTTACAATGGCCTCGGTGCGCACTCGACTCTCGGTTCTTATCTCCGGACGCGGCAGCAATATGCTGGCCTTGGCAGACTGGCTAGATCGGCACGATTTCCCCATTGAGATTGTTCAGGTCCTCTCCAACAATCCCGAGGCGGCCGGACTCGCACTCGCCCACAAGAGGGGCCTGTTGGCAGAGGCACTCGACCATCGGGGCTTTGGGTCGCGAGAGTCTTACGATGCCGCACTGGCCGATCGAATCGAATCGGTGCAGCCCGATTGGATCGTCATGGCCGGCTTCATGCGCATTCTCACCGAGCGCTTCTGCACCCGATTCGCGCGTCGAATGCTCAATATTCACCCCTCGCTGCTGCCTGCCTATGTGGGCCTTCATACCCACGAGCGCGCACTGGCCGATGGCGTGCGTTTTCATGGCCTCACTGTTCATGGTGTCACGCCCACACTCGACCACGGACCCATTCTTGCGCAGGCCCTGGTGCCGGTCTTGCCCACTGACACTGCGGAGTCGCTCGCATCCCGGGTCTTGGAGATGGAGCACCGGGTCTATCCCCAGGCCATCGCGGCGGCCGCCTCGGGTCAAATGCAATGGACCGATGAGGGATGGCGCCCCGGCGAGTCCCGTCCGGGTTTCGAGTCCCTCTCGTTTTCGCCCTGGCATCTGCATCCCACGCTCTTGGATGCGGGCGAAGGCAATTGAAGTCCTCGACCAAATCGCCTGGCAAGGCGGCTGGAAAGTCCCCCGGCAAGGCGTCGGGCAAGACGAGCCCCATTCGCCATTCCGATCGAAAGGCCCAGCGCAACGAACGGGGCGCTCGGCCCGGAGCCAAGTCACGTGCCGCTTCAGGCGGCATTGGGCCCAACAATCGAATTGATCGGCTCGGACAGTTGCTCGAGGAGATGGTGGGCTTTGCCCAGCCGCTCGATGTCTTTCTGTCAACGGTCTTGCGGGCCGACCCCACACTTGTCTCAAAGGAGCGCCAGTTCTTGGCCGAGGGTATCATGGCCGCCACGCGACACTGGGGCAGCTGGCGGCGCATCGTGGCCGAGGGCGACTTCGCAAAGGCCACCGCCCAAAGACGACTGGCCCTCTTGGCTGCGGAGGCCTCGGTGGGGCTCTCTCGAATTGTCAGTGAGATGTCCTTGGCCGAACGCGATTGGCTCTTGCGTGCCGTCGAGGCCCATTCCTCGCAGCCCCATCCTGCCGACCGCTGGAGCCTGCCCAAGTGGATCTACAACGACTGGGTCGACCAACTCGGACCCGAGGAGGCGGCGGCCCTTGCACAGGCCATGGCCGAGTCGGCCAGCCTCGACTTAAGGGTCAACACAATCAAAGCCAGTGTTGCAGAGGTTCTCCAGACTCTCGAGGCCAACGGCATCAAGGCCCAATCGATTGGCATATTGGGCGAGGCCCTCCGAGTAGAGGGGCGACCGTCCCTGGGGCGCCTTGCCCTGTTCGAGGCCGGGGGCTTCGAGGTGCAAGACCTTGGCAGCCAACTCCTGGCCCGGGCCAGCGCACCCAAGCGGGGCAGCTTGGTGGTGGATTTCTGCGCTGGGGCAGGCGGCAAGACACTCGCCCTGGGCGCCCTCATGCGCAACACTGGCCGGCTCTATGCCCTGGACCGGTCGGCCCCTCGCCTCGCACGGCTCAAGCCCCGACTCTCCCGCAGTGGACTCTCGAATGTCTGGCCCATTGCCATTTCGGGGGCCCGCGATGACCGGGTGAAGCGATTGAGGGGCAAGGCCGACATGGTCTTGGTCGATGCCCCATGCACCGGCCTGGGCACCCTTCGCCGCAACCCCGATTTGAAGTGGCGCCAGAGCACTGAGACCCAGGCCAATCTGATTGTGCAGCAGGCCGAGATTCTTGATGCGGCCGCAGGGCTGCTCGCCCCCGGGGGCCGACTGCTCTATGCCACCTGCAGCACCTCCCTGGCCGAGAACGAGGCCCAGGTCCAGGCCTTTTTGGGGCGACACCCCGAATTTGAGCACCAGAGGCTTGAGGCGGTCTTTGAGCGACTCGAGATCCACCTGCCGAGCGCATGGCGGGCCTTCAACTCCAGTGGAGACCTGCGCCTCTGGCCGCATCGCACGGAAACCGATGGTTTTTATGGGTCTTTGTTGGTAAGAAAGCCGCTTAGTGGGACAATGGACCGTTAAATACTTTGGAAGGAATGGATTTGGAAGCGATCGTCGATTTTTTGGCTTACGGTCTGACTGGCTGGAACTGGATTGAGATAGTGGTCTTCACCCTCGTGGTGACACACATCACCATCGCAGGCGTCACCATCTATTTGCATCGTTGCCAGGCCCACCGCGCGGTGGAGCTCCATCCGATCGTTTCTCATTTCTTCCGTTTCTGGATGTGGCTGACCACCGGAATGGTCACGGCCGAATGGGCCTCCATCCATCGCAAGCACCACGCCAAGTGCGAGACCCCACTCGACCCGCACAGCCCGCAGGTCGAAGGCCTCTCCACCGTCATGTGGCAGGGCGCAGACCTCTACCGCCTCGAGGCAAAAAACAAAGAGACCCTCGAGCGCTACAGCCACGGCTGCCCAGACGACTGGATTGAGCGCAATCTCTACACCAAGCACAGCGCCATGGGCGTTGCCCTCATGATGGTGATCAATGTCTTGCTCATGGGTGCGGCCGGCGTGGCGGTCTGGGCGGTTCAGATGATGTGGATCCCATTTTTTGCGGCTGGCATCATCAATGGGGTGGGGCACTTCTGGGGTTATCGCAACTTCAAGAGCCCCGACGCCAGTACCAACATCCTCCCCTGGGGCATCCTCATCGGTGGAGAAGAGCTTCACAACAACCACCACTCGTATGCCACCTCGCCCAAGCTCTCTGCGAAGTGGTACGAGTTCGATATTGGTTGGGCCTACATCCGCACGCTTCAAATGCTGGGGCTTGCCAAGCCCCGTGCCCTCCCGCCGGCTGTGCAGGTCATCCCGGCGAAAGTGGAGATCGATGCCGCGACCATCCAGGCCGTGCTCTCCACGAAATACGAACAACTCGCTCGGCTCTCGAAGGCCGTCTCCAAAGACCTCAATGCCAAGACCAGCGAAATGCGCGACTCATTCGAGGCCATCTGGGCCCAGCGCAGCCTCACGCTGGAGCAGGCTGTGGCGGCGTTGTCTGTTTGGTGCCAGCAGGCCGAGGCGAGTGGCAGCGCGGCCTTGGAGCAGTTCGCCAAGCGCATTCGCTCCTTGCACCTGCCGCAGGTCGCTGCGTAAGCGCGCAGCGTCTTTGGCGATCGCTCAGCGAACGGTGAGTCGGGCCTGACCCTTCGAGTCGGTCACCAATACGCGGGCTCGCGGCGGTTCGACTCGGATCTCTGTGCCCACCCGCGGCTCTCCGGCCAGCTTATTGAGTTCCCGTAGTTTGGCTGCGGTGGTGCCGAAACGTTTGGCAATCACCGCCAAGGTGTCGCGCTTGCGCACCTTGTAGGTTCGGCCGGGAATCATCACCTTCTCAATGGTTTTGGCCCCGGTGAATCGGGCCAAGGCGGTCTCCAGCGCCATTGCATCGTCTTCATCCACCAAGGGCGCGAGCAGAACTGTTCCAGGCAACAACTGGACATTGGCGCTCTTGAGACCGTTGGCCTTGGCGAGCGTCTCTGGAGACACATCGGCCTTGCGCGCCAACGATTGCAGGGTTTCTGATTTGCCCAGGGTATAGGGCTTCCAGCTCACAAGGGGCGCTTTCTGCGCCACATACTCCTCGAAATTCTGTTGGTATCGCTGCGCCTTCTCAACGGGCAGAACAATTCGGTTCGTCCGGCTCACGGTAATGACCGGCCGTCGAAGGTGCGGATTCAAGGCCTGAAAGTCCTCGATGGACATCTCTGCGAGTGCAGCAGCCAGCGATAGATCAATCGACACCGTCTTCTCGATGGCCGTGAAGTAGGGCTTGTCTTCAATGAACGGCAGCTCCACACCATAGGCTGCTGGATTGCGAAGAACATTGCGAAGGGCCAAGAGCTTGGGCACGTAGTTTCGAGTCTCTTTGGGCAGTTTGATGCTGAGGAAGTCTCCCTTCTTGCCGCGTGCCTTGCTCTGCTTGACGGCACGGCGCACGGCATTCTCGCCTCGGTTGTATGAGGCCAGCGTGAGGAACCAGTCGCCCTCGGTGATCTCGTGAATGCGCTGCAGGTAGTCGAGCGCGGCGCGGGTCGATTCAATGACATCGCGTCGATCGTCTTGCCACCAGTTCTGGGACAAATCGAAGGCGCGGCCGGTTGCTGGCATGAACTGCCAGAGACCCGCCGCCTTGGCGCGAGATGTCGCCTCTGGATTGAATGCGCTCTCAACAATCGGCAGCAGCGCGAGCTCGGCAGGGAGTCTGCGTGCTTCAATCTCCTCCATGATGTGATGGAGGTATCGGCCCCCTCGGTCAAAGACCCGCTTGAGGTAGTCGGGGTTGGCGGCGATTTGCCGGGCATGCCGCTGAACGATGGGGTCGTTGAGTTCTGGCAGAGAGAACTGCCGGCGAATTCGGTCAACAAGATTTGCCCCGGCCGCGGGGCCAATGCTCGGCAGCTGCAGGCTGGTGGTCTCTGACCCTCCGTTCGATTCTCCATTCTGCACAGAGGCCTTGCCCGGTGTTGGCGTGCCAGGAGAGGGCAGTGCGGCGGTGGTGATCGAGATGGGCGCGGCCCCCTGGGGCCCCTCTGTGGTGGCACATCCATGAAGAAGCAGCAGGCCTGCGAGCAGACCGAGGGCGCCGAGCCTTCGCATGCCAGTGAACTCAAGCGGCACGAAAGACATCCTTGGCTTGGCGCAGGGCCGTGAAATCATCGAGGCCCCGGGCCAAAAGAAACGGGTTGGTCTTGAGCTCTGTCTCGATTCGACTTGGAAGGGTCGAGTGGTTGGCCGCCCTCAGTGCGATCACCTCGCTGAGGCGTTCCCGCACCGCATGAGACTCGGGCAGCGCGTGGGCGGCGAACTTCATATTCGATAGGGTGTACTCGTGGGCACAATGAACCATGGTCTCGGGCGGCAGGCCTTTGAATCGCTCCAAAGAACTGTGGAGTTGTGCGGCCGTGCCACCGAGCAGTCGGCCGCATCCCCCCGCAAAGAGTGTGTCTCCGCAAAAAAGCCGGGGCTGCGAATCTGCAACAAAGCCGAAGAAGGCAATGTGGTCTTGGGTGTGGCCGGGAACCTCCATCACCTGGAGGCGAATGTGCAGCGCTTCAAACTCAACGACATCGCCCTCTCTGACAACCCGATTCACGCCGTGGGGACGACAGAATTCGGGGCCGTAAACAGGAAGATTCTCGGACTTCGCGTAGTCGACCAGTGATTCGATGCCACCGGTGTGATCGGCATGGTGATGCGTGATCAGAATGCCTGCGAGCGAGGCACCCGAGGCATCCAGATAGGCGATGACCGGCGCGGCTTCGCCGGGGTCGGCCACGACCAGTTGCTGGTCATCCGCAAGGCCCCAGATGATATTGTCTGTGAATGCGGGAATCTCGATGACAGCCATTCCTTCAATCCTAAAACCAATGCAAGACCCTCTATTGTGACTCGAACCGAGCGAAATCCGTTTCATCCTTGGGATCGCTGGTTCGATGGGCCCGTGGGCCAGGCCTTGCTGAATTTGGAACAGGGCTGGATCGATTCACAAGTTCAAGACACCTTTGGCTATGAGGCATTCCAGATCGGTCCGACTCGACTCGATGCCCTGCGAAACAATCGCATTCTCAATCGGCGGCGCATTTCGCTTTTTGCGCCCAAGGCCGCCGACTCGGCGGTGGAGGACCAGCCCGAAATTGTCTGCTCACCAACCAGTCTTCCCATTGAATCGGAAAGCACCGATCTCCTGGTCCTTGCCCACGCATTGGAGGTCTGTCAGGACCCCCATGCGCTGGTGCGCGAGGCCGATCGCATTCTCATTCCCGAGGGCCGACTCGTGGTGGTGGGCCTCAATCCGATGAGCCTCTGGTCTTTGCACCGGCCGGTGGCATCGGTTCGCTTTCCTGCTGCGGAGTTGCAGTGGATCTCCACCGGACGTCTGCGGGACTGGTGCCGACTGCTCGACCTCTCTGTTGAGGCCGGTGCCATGGGAATGTATCGGCCCATCTGTCAGACCCAACGGGGTCTGGATCGACTCGAGTGGATGGAGTCTGCGGGCGGCCGTTGGTGGCCCGGGCTCGGTGCGGCCTACTGCATCACTGCGGTCAAGCGCCGCGCAGGCATACGGCTCCTCAGTGCGAGGTGGAAGAAGGCCGAGCAGTCATCGGTGGGCCAGGTGATGGGTCGGCCAATATGAGTGGATGGCTGATATGAGCGCCTCGGGCCCGCTGGCTGCCTCCACGCCCGTGGTTCTCTTCACGGATGGCGCCTGCAAAGGCAATCCGGGGCCGGGCGGTTGGGGTGTCTGGATGCAGTTTGGAGAGGCCGAGCGCGAACTCTGTGGCGGCGAACCCGAGACCACCAACAATCGCATGGAGTTGCGAGCGGTGATCGAGGGCCTCAATGCGCTCACGCGGCCCTGCCAGGTAGAGATTCACACCGACTCGCAGTATGTGAAAAATGGCATCGAGCAGTGGCTGCCCAACTGGAAGCGCAAGGGCTGGAAGACCGCGGCCGGCAAGCCTGTGGCCAACCAAGATCTATGGCTTGCCCTTGAGTCGGCCCTGGCGCGACACGCAGTGCGCTGGTTCTGGGTCAAGGGCCATGCGGGCCATTTGGGCAATGAGCGCGCCGATGCGCTTGCCAATAAGGGTGTTCCACTGCGCTGAGACCCCAAAAAGGCGAGAATAGGGGTTTGACCTAGGTTCTCAAGGAGTCACCCGCAGCCATGCGACCTCGCATCCCCCCAATCCTTCGCGGACTTCGCGGCAAGCTCGGTCCCCGCGCATGGGGACTGATCGGAATCGCAATCCTCTTGGTGGGTCTCCTAATCTGGAGGCAGGGATGGCACCCATGGGCGGGCCCAAAGGGGCCCAGCGGCCCACCGGTGGTGCCAGTGGAGGTGGGCCTTGTGCAACAAAGGGACATTGCCGAGACCCTCTCGGTGACCGGTGCCTTTCGTGCCATTGAGTCGGTCGATCTGCGGCCAGAGATTGCGGGCCGAATTGCAGAGATCGGATTCAGAGATGGCCAACGCGTGGCCAAAGGCGCCTTATTGATTCGCCTCGATGACAGCCTGACCCGCGCCGAGTTCGCCCAGGCCGAGGCAGAGGCCGCACTGGCGGAATCCAATAACCGGCGCGCACAAGACCTGTTCGCGCGGCAATTTATTAGCTCCCGTGCACTCGATGAGGCCAAGGCCAATGCGGAGATTGCAGCGGCCAAGCGCGACCTCGCCAAGGCGCGCCTCAATCGAACACGAATCGAATCGCCTTTTGCTGGTGTTGTGGGCCTGCGCCAGCACAGCCCGGGCGATTATGTGAAGGACGGTGAGGTGGTTGCCGTTGTAGAAGACAACTCTCGACTCTTCTTCGATTTTCGAGTGCCCGAGCGCTTCCTTCGTGAGTTGCGTGTGGGTCAGGCCATTTCAATCGAGACCGAGCAACTCCCCAAGCCTGTCAAAGCCACCGTCTCTGCAATGGATGCCCGGGTGGATGCCGAAGGCCGTTTCATTCAACTCCGCGCTGTGGTGGTCAACGAGAGCGGCGCCTTGAAGTCGGGCCTCTTCGCAAGGGCCAGGCTCTCTCTTGCAGAGAAGCCCGCCGCACTCTTGGTCTCGGAAGAGGCGCTTGTCGGCGAGCAGGCTGGCTTCTTTGTCTGGCGTGTGGTCGATGGAAAAGTCGAGAAGGTGCCGGTGAAGCTCGGCACTCGGCTCGAGAAAGAGGTCGAGGTCTTATCGGGCCTCGCCAAAGACGACCAGGTCGTGATCGCGGGCCAACTCAAGATTCGCAGGCCCGGTCAGCCGGTCAAGATTCTTGCGGCGCCGCCTGCCAAGGGCCCGGCCGCAGCCGGCCCCCCCCAGGAGTAATCACCCGCGGGTGAGCCGGGCAAGGGGGTTGCGCCGCCGGCCGCCCCAGGCAAGGGACAGGCCCCGCAGTCGTGATCGATGGTTTCCAGCCCAAGCATGGGGTCCATTAGAGGATGAGGCTCTCCGAGATTTGCATTGAGCGGCCGGTCTTTGCGACCGTGCTCTCGCTGATCATTTCACTGATTGGCCTGGTGAGTCTCAGCAAACTCTCGGTTCGTGAGTACCCGAAGATCGACGAGCCCGTGGTCACGGTCAGCACCGACTACCGCGGCGCATCGCCCGAGATCATCGAGTCCCAGGTCACCAAGCCCCTCGAGGACTCCATCGCTGGCATTGAGGGCATTGAGGTACTCACCTCGATCTCCCGTGCAGAGCGTTCGCAGATCACGGTGCGATTCAAACTCGATCGCGACCCCGACAGCGCGGCCTCGGACGTGCGCGATCGCGTGGCCCGTGTCCGCTCTCGACTGCCCGATGAAGTCAGCGACTCGGTGGTCTCGAAGGTCGAGGCCGACGCCCAGCCCATCATCTGGTTGACCTTCAACAGCGAAACCCTCAGCCTGCTTGAACTCTCGGACCTTGCCAATCGAGTCGTCAAGCCCAGGCTCCAGACCCTTCCTGGTGCGGCCGATGTTCGGATTTTTGGCGACCGTCGATTTGCCATGCGCATCTGGGTCGATGCCCATCGACTCACCGCACGGGGGCTCTCCATTCAAGACGTCGAGGAGGCCCTTCGTCGGCAGAACGTCGAGGTGCCCTCGGGGCTCATCGAGACTCCGGGCCGCGAGTTCTCGGTCATGGCACCCACCGACCTTCAGACGCCCGAGGAGTTCGAGGGCATTGTCCTCAAATCACCCCGCGGTTCCTCCGCATTGGTGCGCCTGCGGGATGTCGCACGCATTGAGATTGCCCCCGAAGACGAGAAGCGTGTGGCGCGGTTTAAGGGGCGCAACACTGTGGCGATGGGCGTGATCAAGCAGGCCACGGCCAATCCCCTCACGCTCTCATCGGCCGTGCAGAAGTCCCTGCCCAGTGTGCTGCAAGACCTGCCGTCGAGCGTAGACCTGCAGGTGGCCAACGATTACTCGGTGTTCATTGACCGGTCGATCAAGGCGGTGATCATCACCATTCTCGAGGCGGTTCTGCTCGTGGGCCTGGTGGTCTTTGTTTTTCTCAAAAGCATGCGGGCCGCCATCATTCCAATCGTCACCATTCCCGTCTCGCTCATCACGGCCTTTGGGCTTATGTACGCCATGGGCTTCTCGGTCAATACGCTCACCCTGCTGGCCATGGTGCTGTCGATCGGAATCGTCGTCGATGACGCGATCGTGGTGCTCGAGAATATCTCTCGCCACATTGAAGAGGGCATGAAGCCGATTGCAGCAGCGATTCAGGGCATGAAGGAGATCAGCTTTGCGGTGGTGGCCATGACGCTCACGCTGGCCGCGGTCTTCGCGCCCATGGCATTTTCATCGGGCCGCACCGGCAGACTCTTCACCGAATTCGCACTCACACTTGCCGGTGCGGTGCTTGTCTCTGGATTTGTGGCCCTGACACTATCGCCCATGATGTGTTCGCGACTGCTCGGCAAGAAACCCCCGCCCCCCGAGCAGGATCGATGGCGCTGGGTCCATGAGAAGCTCGACCGCTTCGATGTCTTCTTCTCCGGCGTCGCGGCCCGCTACGCAACCCTATTGACTGGAATCATTGAGAACCGCCGGCTCATCGCCATGGTGGGTGCGGGCGTTGCGATCATTGGCATTGGTTTTTTCCTTCTCGTGAAGAAGGAGCTCACGCCGGTGGAAGACCGCGGCTTTCTGGTCTCGATTATCTCCGCGCCGCAGGGCAGTTCGATTGATTACACCGCCCGCTATTCGTTGCGGCTCGAGGCCATTTTCGAGAAGGTCCCCGAGGTCGACAAGTTTCTGGTGATTGCCGGAACACCCACTGTGGACAAAGGCATTGCTTTTCTTCGACCGGTGCCTTGGGAAGACCGCAGCCGAAGCACCCAAGAGATCGCCAAACAGATTCAGCCGCAGGCCCTCTCCATCCCTGGGGTGAACGCCTTTGTCGTTACCCCACCATCGCTTGGTCAGAATATTCGTTCCCAGCCCATTGAGGTGGTTGTGCTCTCGTCTGCCTCCATT